>JAKFYL010000052.1 GCA_021730845.1 Planctomycetota bacterium
CCGTTGCAGCGCAGCCACAAGGACAGGATGCGGCAGATCGCTTCCAGGTCCGAGTTGGCCACGTCGCCGCCCTTGCCCAGCTGCGCGAATACTTCGCGCTCGCGGCCGGACAGCGGGTCGACGGAAACTTTCACGTGCATGTTTCCAAACGGCGTCATCTGACGCACGCGCAGACAGCTCATGATCTCGGGCAATTTGACCGGGATCAGGTCCACGCCCGGCGAAGTCGCCATGGCGATGGCGTTGGCCGTGGCCGTTGCGCCCGGGTTCTGGTCGACTTCCGAGGTTGCTGCGGCGGCTTGCGACTTGCGTTCCGTCGAGCTCTTGAGCGCCATCGGTTGCACGTCGCGGCAACCGTCGCGGTAGACGGTCACGCCCTTGACGTCCAGTTCGATGGCGAGTTCGTAGATCGAACGCACGTCGTCGATGGTGGCTTCGTGCGGGAAGTTGATGGTCTTGGAAATCGAGGCGTCGCAGTGCTTTTGGAAGGCGGCCTGCATGCGCATGTGCCAGTAGGGCGAAATGTCTCGCGCCGTCACGAACACGCGCTTGACTGCGTCCGGCACCTGTTCGATGTTCTTGAGCGTGCCTTCCTCGGCGATGCGCTCGATCAGCTCGTTCGAGAAGTACTTGCCGCGCCTGGCGACGTCTTCGAACACGTAGTTGACCTCGCGCAGGATCGTGGGACGCCCCTTGGTGTCCTTCATGACCTGGCGAATGAAGGCCAGCGAGAACATCGGTTCGATGCCGCCGGAGCAATCGGCGATGATCGAGATCGTGCCCGTGGGCGCGACGGTGGTGGTGTAGGAGTTGCGCAGGCGCCGGCCTTGGGCCTGCCAATCCGAGCCTTCCCAGGCCGGGAACACGCCGCGCTCTTCCGCGAGCTGTTCGCTGGCTAGGTGCGACTCCTCGTTCATCACGCGCATGACTTCCTCGCCGAAGGCGCAGCCTTCTTCGGAGTCATAGGGAACGCCCAGCTTGAACAGCGCGTCGGCGAAGCCCATCACGCCCAGACCCACGCGGCGCGTGGTCTTGGACATGTGGTCGATCTGGGGCAGGGGATACTTGTTGGCCTCGATGACGTTGTCGAGGAAGCGCGTGGTGGTGTGGATCACCTGGCGGTACTCGTCCCAGTCCAGGTAGCGCGTTCCGTCCTCGCGCTCGCGCACCAGGACGCCCAAGTTGATCGAGCCCAAGTTGCACGAGTCGAAGGGGTGCAGGGGCTGCTCGCCGCAGGGGTTGGTGGCCTCGATCAAACCGACGTTCTTGATCGGGTTCTTGGCGTTGACGCGGTCGATGAACACCACGCCCGGCTCACCCGAACGCCAAGCGTGCTCGATGACCAGGTCCCACAACTCGCCGACCGACCAAAAAGCGCCGGTGTCGTTGCCTTCGGCGTCCTTCTTGGCCAAGGGCTTCCAGGCTTTCGTGCGCGGATTCTGCACTTGGTGCACGGTGGCGGGATTCGCCTGCAACTCCTCGATGAAGCGGTCGGTGACCGTCACCGAGATGTTGTAGTTCTGCAGCTTGGTCAGGTCGTCCTTGAAGGTGATGAAAGACAATATGTCCGGGTGATCCACGCGCAGGATGCCCATGTTGGCTCCGCGGCGGAAAGCGCCCTGTTGGATGGCATCGGTGGCCTTGGAGAAAACTTGAATGAAGGACAGCGGGCCTTCGGTCGTTCCGCCGGAGGACTTGACCATGTCGCCTTGGGGGCGCAGGCGCGAGAACGAGAAACCGGTGCCGCCGCCCGCCTTTTGGATCAGCGCGGTGGCCTTGATCGAATCGAAAATACCCTCGATCGAGTCTTCGACGGGCAACACGAAGCAGGCCGACAGCATGCCCATCTCGCGTCCGGCGTTCATCAACGTCGGGCTGTTGGGCATGAACTGGCGCCGCGCCATCAGGTCGTAGAACTCGCGCGCGATGGCCAAGGCCTTGGAAGGTGTTCCGCCAGGAAAACGCAGCTCGGGACGAGCGATGTGCGCGGCCACGCGCCAGAACAACTCGGCCGGAGTTTCGGTCACCGCGGACCCATCGGCGGTCTTCTTGAGGTAGCGCTTCTCCAGCACCTTCTTGGCGTTTTCGGTCAACTCCGGCTCGATGAGGTCGGCCGGGGGTTTGATCGATTCGAGCTGAGCCAGGGGCTCCACGGAGGTGTTTTCGGGGGCCATCGAACGGGCCTTAGGCGTCAACGTACCAGGATTCACGCGCTGGTCTCCTCGGGCGGCGGGGTATCGAACGGGACGGGTTGAAACTACGGATGGACAGGGCGTCGAAGGGCAGCCGGCTTGCGCAAGCATGGCGTCGCGCCGTGCGGCATGCACGTCGACGTCAGTTCGGCGCAAACCAAGCTCTTGGGATCACTGTTCGCGACGGGTCGCGACAGTTCGGCCTAGCTTGCTTCCCCTCGACTTCGCAGCGTGGCGGATGCCCCGAAGCGAAGGGGGGAAGCTAACTCATCATCTTGGGGTCTTGAACATTTTTTGTGCTTCTCTACACCAGGTATTGTGGATCAAGGGCTTACGCTCACGCGCAGTCTTGGGCTTTCCTACCTAGGGTGGAGTGGGGCGCCGACGCAGCGAGCGCCATCGCTCCTTGGCTAGCCCCCAAGCGGGGGCCCCAATCAGCGCCGAGCTTCCAACGTAAGCGATTATGCCACAAGCGATTGCAACGGCCAAAGCAATCCCCTGACTGGCCCAGCTGGACAGCGCCCGCTGCGCGATCCAAGCGGCTGTACCGCACGCCGAGGAGGCGCCCACCAGCTTGGCGATTTCGACTGCAGTGGATGGAGCGCTATTCAGTGGACTTCGTGTAGGAAAGTGCTTTTGCAGCGCGAAGGATTGCAGCCCCACGTTGGCCCAAGCAGCCAGGGTCGTGGCCAAAGCCAGTCCCGCGACATCCATGTCCAGACCGACGACGAACAGCAGATTGGCAAGGACGTTGGCGACCAGCAGCCAGCCGGCGATCACGACCGGCGTCCGAAAATCCCCCAGCGCATACAGCGAGCGAGTAGTCAGCCCCGCCGCGCCGATCGCGGGAAGCGCCAAGGCCAGAGCCGTGAGCGCCGAAGCCGTGCGCGCTGCTCCTTGGGAATCGAACTCACCGTGTTCGAGCAGCACGCGCGATATCGGCAGCGCGAGGAACGCCAGGCCCGCGGCGGCCGGCATGGCAATGCACAAGACGCCCAGGTTGGTGCGCCGGTGCAGCCCGAAGAATCCGGCGCGGTCGCCGCTGTGAGCCAACGCCTTGAGCGCCGGGAACACTGCGTTCGTGGCGGCGGTCGCGACCAAAGCGAGCGGCAACTGCTGGATGCGGTTGGCGTAGTAGTAGGTCGTCGGACCGCCTTCCGTGAGCAGACCCTGAGCCATCAGTCCGTCGATCATCACGTTGACTTGATAGATCGCAGCCCCCATCGCGAGCGGCACGCTGGAACGCAGCACGCCCATGGGGCTGGCGCTGCTTGTGCCTGCGGCTGGTCGGATCTCGGCCTCCGCCGCGCCCGGATGGCCCTTGCGCCCCGGACTCCCGCTGGTTCGTTTCTTGGCGCCCAGCAATCCGCTGGAGGCTAATTCCGGCACGAGCATCGCCAACTGCACGAGACCGGAAAACACCAGGCCATAGGAGAACACGCGCGCCATGCCCATGTGGCGCTCTAGACCTTGCTCGCCGTCCAGAGGACTGGGACCGCTCCAGCCGTAGCGCCAACCCATCCACAACAAAGTCGCGATGGCGACCAAGTTCATGGCGCCCGCACCGGCGCTCGATCCGCGGAATTTCCCGCGCACCGCCAGCGCGCCGGCGGCCAGCCCCGCTAGGCAAATGAAAATCAAATAGGGCGTCACCAGCAGCGTGAGCTCGCGCACCGCCTGAGGATTCTTCCCCAGCCAATTCCAGCCCGTGCCAGGCATCGTGTCGCGCATCAGGGACACGCCGCCCATGATCAGCGCGCACAATCCGACCAGGATCCACAGCGCAAGCCGCGCGACCCCCAGGAACAGCTCGCGCCCAGCGGCTTCGCCGTGATCCGCCTCGACTTCGGTTTGCGTGGTCTGCAGCGCCGTCGAAACCGCGCCTTCGCCGAGCAGTCGCCGAAAGAGATTGGGGATGCGCCAAGCCGTGATGAACGCGTCGAACGCCGGCGAGTTCGAGCCAAACAGAATCGCAGCCAAGAGCTCACGGCCGTAGCCGAGCAGGCGGCTGACAGCGGTCCAGGCGCTGATCAGGACCGTGCGCCGCACCAGTCGTTTGTGGCGGCCGACCACGTCTACGCCCGCGCCAGTCGCCGGTTGAGGCATAGGCGGCGGCAACTGGGACGGTGCGCTGGACGGACTCAAAGCGGCGTGCCCGGACCAATCAGGTGGGGCAAGAGGATCGGCGACGCGGCCGGCTCAAGGCGCTAGCACTTCGGCAAGCAACGTTTGGGCCAACTTTCCGTCCACTTCGCCCTTGTGGCGCACCATCAACTCCTTCATCACGCGTCCGGCGTCCTTGCGCGAACTCACGCCGAGCTCTTTGGCCAGATTGGCTAGCAGCGTGCGCGTTTCTTCCGGCGAGCGCTGGCGCGGCAAATAGCGCCGCAAGACTTCGATTTCGCCGCGCTCCTTGTCGGCAAGGTCCTTGCGCCCGGCCGCGTCGAACTGGCTCAGGCTGTCCATGCGCGACTTCACCGCGGACATCACCACCGCCAGCGCCTCTTCCTCGTTCAAGTCTCGGCCCAATTCGATCTGTTCCCTGTTCTGGATCGTCGCCAGCACCATGCGCAGCGTGTCGCGCGTGAGATTGTCGCGCGCCAGCATGGCCTTCTTGACGTCGTCCTGGAGAGTCAGTTTGAGGCCCATGTCACTCCTCGACACCGGAGTCCGAATCCTCGCCGCCTTCGTCGTCCGGCTCGTCGCCCTCATCGTCGCCGGCGTCCGGAGCCGATCCGTCGTCGCCCTCACCGGAGTCGGTGATCAACGGAGGTGTGCGCCGCGCCGAGCGCGGCACGCTGCTCTCCCCGTAGGCCTCCAAGTCCTGAGCCGAAACGATCTCCATGGCGACCAACTTGTCGCCATCCTTGAGGTCGACCAGCTTCACGCCCTGCGTATTGCGACCCATGGGCCGCAGCTCTTCCAGAGTCGTGCGCACCATCATGCCTTGCTCGGTGATGAACAAGGCTTCGTCGCCATCGCGACACTTGGCCACACCCACAACCGCGCCGTTGCGGCCCTCGGTGCGGATGTTGATCACGCCCTGACCGCCGCGCCCCTTGATCGGGTAGTCCTCGATCGGCGTGCGCTTGCCAAAGCCCGCCTCGCAGGCCGTGATCAGGTACATGTCCGAGGTTGCCACGATCAAATCGACAATGGCATCTTCCTCGCGCAAGCGGATGCCGCGCACGCCGTAGGAGTTGCGGCCCATGGAACGCGCCGCGGCCTCGTCGAAGCGAATCGCTTGGCCGAGCCGGGTGGCTAGCACGATCGTGTCGCTGGGCCGACACAGCCCGACGCCCACGACTTCGTCGCTGTCCTCCAGCAAGATGGCGCGAATGCCGCCCTTCTTGGGCCGCGAAAAGGCCTCCAAGGCCGTCTTCTTGATCGTGCCCTTGCGCGTAGCGAACACGACCGCGCGCTCGGAATCGAACTCGGGCACGCGCAGCACGTTGGTGATGCGCTCGCCCTCGGCCAGCTCGATCAAATTGGTCATGGATCGGCCCGAGGACGTGCGCGCGGCTTCGGGCAATTGATACACCTTCAGCCAGTACACCTGCCCGCGGTTGGAGAAGCACAGCAAGTAGTCGTGCGTTCCCGCCGCGAACACGGAGCGCAGCACGTCGCCTTCCTTGGCGTCGGAACCGCGCACCCCGCGGCCGCCGCGACTTTGAGCGCGATACACCTCGAGAGGCGTGCGCTTGATGTAGCCGTCGCGCGAAAGCGTGACCACCGCCATTTCCTCGGCGATCAGCTCCTCCATGTTGAAGCTCTCGATCTCCTCGGAGGAAATCTCGGTCCGGCGTGCATCGCCGAAGCGCTTGTCCAGATCGTCCAGGTCGGCGCGGATGATGGCGATCACGCGCGCCTCGCGCTCCAAGATGTCGTTCAGGTCGGCGATTTCCGCCAGCAGTTCGCGGAACTCTTGCTCGAGCTTTTCGCGCTCCAGGCCCGTCAAACGGCCCAGGCGCATGTCGACGATGGCTTGGGCTTGACGCGGCGACAACTGGAACGCCGCCATCAACGCGGCCTTGGCCTCGTCCGGCGTGCGGCTGGCGCGGATCAAGCGGATCACTTCGTCGATGTTGTCGACGGCGATGCGCAGCCCCTCGACAATGTGCTTGCGCTCTTCGGCCTTGCCCAGCAAGAAGCGCGTGCGCCGGCGGATGATGTCCTTGCGGTGCGTGATATACGCATCCAGCAATCCGCGCAGATTCAACGTGCGCGGTTGGCCGCGGTCGATCACCAAGTTGATGATCGACTGGGTCGTCTGCAGCGGCGTGAACTGGAACAGCTGGTTGACGATGACCTGCGGGTCTTCGCCCTTCTTGAGCTCGATCACCAGGCGGATGCCGGTGCGGTCGGACTCGTCGCGCACATCGGAAATTCCGGTGATGCGGCCGTCCTTCACGACCTCGACGATCTTTTCGATGATCGCCGTCTTGCGCACTTGGTAGGGAATTTCCGTGATCGCGATCAACTGGCGCGTCTTGGTTTCCTCGACCGCGTAGCGCGCGCGCACGCGCACCAAACCGCGACCGGTGGTGAGCGCCTGCAAGATCCCGTTGCGGCCCATGATGATGCCGCCGGTGGGGAAATCGGGCCCCTTGACCAGCTCGCACAATTCCTGCAGCGAGACGTGCGGATTTTCGATCACCGCGCGCAAAGCGGCGACGATCTCGCGCAGGTTGTGCGGCGCCAGGCTCGTCGCCATGCCGACCGCGATGCCGTCCGCGCCGTTGCAGAGCAGCGCCGGGAAACGCGAGGGCAGAACCGTGGGTTCGGTGCGCGATTCGTCGTAGTTGGGCTGGACGTCGACGGTGTCCTTGTCGAGGTCCTGCATGAGCTCGACCGCGACCGGGTCCATGCGCGCTTCCGTGTAACGCATGGCGGCCGGCGGGTCGCCGTCGATCGAGCCGAAGTTGCCCTGGCCGTCGATCAGCGGATAGCGCGTCGAAAAAGGCTGCGCCAAGCGCACCAGCGTCGGGTAGATCACCGACTCGCCGTGCGGGTGGTAGTTACCCGAGGTATCGCCGGCGATCTTGGCGCACTTTCGATACTTGGCCCGCGGGGTCAAGTTCAGATCGTGCATCGCGACCAGGATCCGTCGCTGGGAAGGCTTGAGCCCATCGCGCACGTCCGGGAGGGCGCGCGCGTGGATGACCGAGAGCGCGTAGGTCAGGTACGACTCGCGCATCTCGCGTTCGATCAGACGCGGCTCTATGCGGCCGCCGGGCGGCGGCGGAGGGGCTTTTTCGACCGTAGAC
>JAKFYL010000193.1 GCA_021730845.1 Planctomycetota bacterium
TCATCAATGAACCCACCGCGGCCACCTTGGCCTATGGACTGGACAAGAAAAAGAGCGGCAAAGTTGCGGTCTACGACCTGGGTGGGGGCACCTTCGACGTCTCGATCCTGGAGATCGGCGACGGCGTCTTCGAAGTCTTGGCAACCAACGGCGACACGCACCTGGGCGGCGACGACTTCGACGAAGCCCTGATCAACCACGTGGCCACGGAGTTCCAAAAGCAGTCCGGCATCGACGTGCGCAAGGATCCCATGGCCCTGCAGCGCCTGAAGGAAGCCTGCGAGAAAGCCAAGATCGAGCTTTCGAGCGCGACCCAAACGGACGTCAATTTGCCGTTCATCACCATGGACGCCAGTGGTCCCAAGCACCTGCACGTCACGCTGCCGCGGGCCAAGTTCGAACAACTCGTCGAGGGGCTGATCGAGCGCACCCGGGGACCGAGCTTGCAGGCGCTCAAGGACGCCGGTCTGAATCCGAACCAGATCGAGGAAGTCTTGCTCGTCGGTGGCCAAACGCGCACGCCCGCGGTGCAGGCCATGGTCAAGAAAATCTTCGGCCGCGAACCCAACAAGAGCGTCAACCCCGATGAAGTCGTGGCCGTGGGTGCCGCCATCCAAGGCGGCGTGCTCGGCGGCGAGGTCAAGGATGTCGTGCTGCTGGACGTCACCCCGCTGTCGCTGGGTCTGGAGACTTTGGGCGGCGTGTTCACCAAGCTCATCGAGCGCAACACGACCATCCCCACCAGCAAGAGCCAAGTGTTCTCGACTGCCAGCGACAACCAGCCGCAAGTCGAGATTCACGTGCTCCAAGGCGAGCGCGAGTTCGCCAAGGACAACCGCACGCTGGGCAAGTTCGTCTTGGACGGCATTCCCACGGCGCCGCGTGGCATGCCGCAGATCGAAGTCACTTTCGATATCGACGCCAACGGCATTCTGCACGTCAGCGCCAAGGACAAGGGCACGGGCAAGGAGCAGAAGATCCGCATCGAGTCCTCCTCGGGCTTGTCCAAGGACGAGGTCGAGCGCATGCGGCGCGAGGCCGAGGCCCACGCCGGCGAAGACAAAGCGCGGCGTGAGTTGGTCGATCTCAAGAACCAGGCCGAACAGGCGGCCCACGAAGTCACCAAGTCGCTCGCCGAGCACGGTTCGAAGATTTCCGAGAGCGAAAAGAGCGCCATCGAAAGCGCTCGCGACGCGCTGCGCACGGCCGCTCAAGGCGAAGACAAGCAGGCCATCCAAAGCGCCTTGAGCGACTTGCAAACCAAGGCCCACAAGCTGGCCGAGGCGATCTACAAGGCCGGTGCCGCCAAAGGTGAAGCCGGCGAGCCGGCCGCGCCCTCGGGCGGCGCGACCCAACGCGCCTCCGCGTCCGGCGGCAAGCAGCGCGGCGGCATGGACGAGGCCGTCGACGCCGATTTCGAAGTCAAGACCTAGGGTCATCCGCGTCTCGTCGGACCCAAGCCGTCAGGAATCGCTCGCGGACCGTGTGCGCGATCGCACACGGTCCGCGCGCTTGAACTGCCACCCTAACGCCATCCGCGCCGGCGCGGCGCGGGTTTGGGGGCTCCTGGTATGGCGTTTGCTCCAGCGAGCGCGCCGGTTTAGTCTCGCCACGCCTTGATCCACGTCGAACACCTGACGCGTCTGTTTGGGCCATTTGGCGCCGTACGGGCCATCGACGACCTGAGCTTCCACATCGAGCGGGGTGAAGTCGTCGGGTTCCTGGGCCCCAACGGCGCCGGCAAGACCACGACGCTGCGCATTTTGACCGGCTACTTGCCGGCCAGCAGCGGCTCGGCGCGCGTGTGCGGACTGGACGTGCTGCGCGACTCGATGCGCGTGCGCAAGAAGATCGGCTATCTGCCCGAATCGGTGCCGCTGTACCGCGACCTACGCGTGGATGAGATGTTGCGTTTTCAGGCGCGGCTGCACGGCATGAGTCGCTCCGATTTTCGCCGCCGCGCTCCGGCGGTGGCCGAACAGGTCGGTTTGGGTGACCTGACGCGGGCCATGATCGGGACGCTTTCCAGGGGCCAACGTCAGCGTGTGGGTTTGGCGGTCGCTTTGCTCCCGGAGCCCGAGGTGTTGATCCTCGACGAACCCACCAGCGGCCTGGACCCCATCCAGCGCATGGAGGTGCGCAAGCTGTTGGTGGAGCTAGGCAGCGCGCACACTGTGCTCGTGAGCTCGCACATCCTGCCCGAAATCGAGGCCGTCGCCCAGCGCGTGATCATCTTGGCCAAGGGCAAGATCGCCGCCGATGGAACCGCCGACCAACTCGTCTCCAAACTCGGTGGTGAACGCTACGTCGAAGTACATGCGGCCCTGGGGCCGGCGGAAGGAGCGGCGAGCAAGGCGCGCGAGCTGCTGGCCAAGTTGCCCGGCGTACGAAGCGTTCAGGACCAAGGTCGCGTAGGGGTTCACCATCAATTTCGCATCGTGTGCAGCGAGGACTTGCGCGAAGACGTTGGTGCGCTAGCGGCCCACAAGGGCTGGGCCTTGCGCGAGCTTTCTTTCCGGCAGCCGAAGTTGGAACAGATCTTTGCCAAGATTGCCCTCGAGTTCGAATCGCAGCCAACGCTCGCCGGCGGTCAAGGCGCGGAAGTTCACCTGGCAGTGCCGGCGGCACAGGTGCCTCAAGCCGCAGGAGCAGCCGGCAGCGGATTGACCCAACTCGCGCTGCAAGGCACGGGACAAGCGCGGCCACCGGCGCCGGAGACTCGCGTCGTAGCAAACTCAGCCGGGGCTGCGCCGGCACCTGGGTCTGCGCCGGTGCGCGCCGTGTACAACCTCAATCCGTTCGAGCAAGGGGCGCATCGCGACTTGTCCGCGCCCAAGCCCGCACCTGCCAAGCCAACCCCGCCGCCGGCCAAGGATTCGCCCTAGCCCATGTTGCTGAGCGGTTCTTGGACCATCTATCGGCGCGAACTGGCCGGCCTGTTCCTGGGGCCTCTGGCGTACGTGCTCCTGGGCCTGGCACTGTTCGTCAACGGCCAGTACTTCACCGTGTACCTCAAGGAGGTGTCGGGGGAAGTCACAGATGCGTTGACTCTTTCGGGCGGCGTATCGGTGGTGTACTGGATTCTGATGGTGGTCTTGCCGCCGCTCGTGACCATGCGCATGGTGAGCGAGGAATCGCGCAGTGGCATGCTCGAATTGCTGCTCACCTCGCCCGTCAGCGATGCAGCGGTCGTAGCCGGAAAGCTCGTTGCTGCCGTGACGTTCATGGCCGTGTTGTGGTCTTCGAACTTGTTCTATGGCCTGTTGTGCCACTTTCTGGGCACGGCGCCGGATTGGCCCGCGCTGCTGGTCATGTTCGCTGGGTCGGTGCTCGTTTCCGCGCTGCTGTGCGCGATCGGGTTGTGCTGCAGCGCGGCTACCTCGACGCCCATCCTGGCGGCGTTTCTGGGCCTGGTTGCAAACGTCGTGCTGCTGTCGGTGCCGTACTTGGCTGGACAGTTGGGTCTGGGCGAACGCCACTGGCTCGTGCGCACCCTGAGTGAAGTCGATCTCGTTTCGCGCCACGCCGCGTCGTTCATGCGCGGCGTGCTCGATTCGCGCCACTTGGCGTTCTTCCTGGCCTGGACGGTGTTCTTCGCCTTCGTGACCACGCGGCTGATCGAGTCGCGTCGCTGGAAAACGTAAAGCTGGCCCCATAGCCTTTCGCGCCTTGGAAACCAATACCGTGGAACCTAGCTCGCAGCGTCCTATGACCGCGCCCACGCGCGAGCGCTTCGGCTGGTTCGTGCGCCTGCGCATCGGCTTCCAAGTTCTCTTGGGTGTGCTGTTGGCCTTGGCCGCGGCAGCTCTGGTGACTTGGCTTGCAAGTCGTCCCGGGCTGCGCTGGCGCCACGACGTGACGGTGGAAAGCCGCAATACTCTGCCCGACGAGCTGTCCCAGATCGTGGGCCGACTGCCGATCCCAGTCGAGTTCGAGGTGTTCTTTCAACGCCCCAGCGGTCCCTTGGCGCAAATCCAAAGCCAAGCCCAGGAGCGTATGCGCGAGTTGTTGTTCCTGGCGCGCACGCAGTACCCCGAACAAATCCACGTCGTGGACCACGATCTGGCGGATCGCGCCGGGGTCAGCAACCGCATGCGTGAGTTGGCCCTGGAAGAAGTCGACGTGGTCGTGGCCTTCACGCGCGGCAAGGAGAAATCGCGCTCAGTGCTCAAGCTGCTGCGCGACATTGCACGCGTCGATCCTGGCAACCCCGCCTTCCAAACGCCGCCCAGCTTGGAAGCCTTTCGCGGCGAGGTGGCCATGGCTCTTGCGCTGCTCAAAGTGGCGCAAGACGACGCGCCCAAGGTGTACTTCGCCACGGGTCATGGCGAACGCGATCCCTACGACACGGATCCGCGGCAATTGGGCCGGCTGGAAACGGCCCTGGTGTCCGAAGGCTTCGAAGTCAAGCTGTGGAACTCCAAGTCAGAGCCTGCGGTTCCGGCGGACTGCACGGTCCTGGCGCTCGTGGCTCCGACGCAATTGTACGACGACAAAGAAATCAACCAGATCGAGGCCTACCTGCGCCGCGGAGGGCGCGCGTTGGTTGCGCCCAGCTACGCCGAACAGGTGTTCGACGGGCCAGGCAGCCTTTCGATCCTGCTGCGACGATTCGGTGTCGAGCCCAAGGCCGGTTTGGTGGCGCAGTACGTGCGCAGCACGACCGGCGCGATGGTCGATGGCATGAAGGAGTGCGCCACGCTGGCGATTGGGCCTGACGGCATGGATCGCCGTCACCCGATCACCGAGTCCCTGTGGCGCGCGCGCCTGGTGCTGCCGATTTCTGGTGCACGGGCCTTCGAGCGCGGCAAGCAGAATGCGCAAACCGTGATGAGCGACATTCTGCGCTCGCCCTCCGAGTCGTGGCTCGACCTGGCGGGCGACAACGGACTGCACGATTGGGCCCTGGATTCGCAGTTGGAGGAACAGAGCGGTCAATTCGTACTCGCTTTCGCGGTCAGTTTCGCCGTGGCCTCGGACGTGCAGCCCGGCGCCGATGCGGCCCCCAAGCAAGGTCGATTGCTGGCCTTCGGCGCGGCGGAGAGCATGACCAGTGCGATTTTCGATTACACGCGCGATTTCCTGCTCAATGCGTTCAACTGGCTGGCCGACCGCGAGTACCGCGTGAGTGTCAGGCCCAGGGAGCGCAACGTGCGACAAATCGATCTCAAGAACAGCTTCGCCTTGAGCACCGTGCAGCGCGTCGCCGGGATAGGACTGCCGCTCGGACTCGCACTCATCGGCATGGTGCTTGCTTGGAGGCGTCGGCGGTGATTCGCAGCAAGGCTTTGTTGTTTTGGGTGCTGATGGTGGCCGGCCTGGGAGTGCTCGCGTGGCGCCAAGTGCGTCAGGAGCAGCAGCCGGATCCCTTCGCCAAGCGCGCCTTGTTGCCGGGGTTCGAGCGCGCTCGCGCGCGCGCGATCCGAATCGAGTATTTGAACCGCGATCTGTACTTGCGGCTCGAGCGAGTGGATCAAGGGCAGTGGTCGCTGGTGGATCCGCTGCGCTATCCGGCGGAACCTGCCATGGTGGAGCAATTGCTGTCCGCCTTCGCGACCAACCAGGCCGAGCGCGTCGTCGACGGTACGAAAGCACAGCTGGGGTTGGCGCCGCCAAATGCAGTGCTCGAGGTCTTCGAAGACGTGGGTGACAAACTCGTGGAACGCCGCGTCGAGATCGGAGCCATCGAGGTCGATCAGACGAACGTCATCGTGGCCGTGGATGGAGTCGTTTGGCGCACACCGCGGAACCTGATCAACGTGCTGGATCACAACCTGGTCGACTGGCGCGACCAAAGTGTTTGGCGCTTTCCAGCGGATCAAGTCGTGGCCGTGCGCCGCAGCGGGTCCTTTCGGCTCGACAACAAAGACATCGCATTGGACTTCACGGCCGAATACACCGACCGCTGGCGCTCGGGCTTTCCGCAGCGCGTATCATTGTCGGCGGAACGCGTAGGAGACTGGGTCATCGCGCTCGTGAGTGCGCGCGCCAGCGACTTTCTCGACGAACCTCTCATGTCCTTGGCCCAGATGGGGCTGGACCCTGCGCCGGTGCGCATCGAAGTCGAATTGGAGAACGGCGACCTTTCCGCACTGCGGCTGGCTCCTACCGATCTGGGCGGTACTTGGTTGGCCGCCCGCGAGGGTTACCCACAAGTATTTCGGCTCAGCGGCGAAAGCACCGCAGGTATGTTGCGCGAGTCGCACACGATGTACGCCCAGGAAGTCGTGCGCGTACACCGTCCCAAGGTTACGGCCATGCGCATGGTACAAGGCCAAAAAGAAGCGCGCATCGTGCGCGATGGCATGGGTTGGTCGGTGACGGAGTCCAAGGACGGGCTCACACTCATGGGCCCCGAGCCCGCCGACAGCGCCAGCGTCGAGCAAATCTTGGTGCAGTTCGAGAAGGCCAAAGTGCTCGAGTATCAACCCTCGGCCGAGTTCGAGTCGCGTCCACAGCGGCTGGAGTTTTGGGTGGAAATGGACGGCCAAAGTACCGGGGGCGAATTCGGTCAGGAGCTGCACGTGGCCGACGGCGGCAAGGGCGTTCTGTTTCGGCGCTCGGGTGACTTGCTTGCCGGACTTGTGGATCCGCGGCTCGTGGATGCGGTCAGCCAACCAGCGGCCAGCCTGCGTTCGAAGGATTTGCACAAGGAGCGCGAGCTGGAGCTGGTGCGCTTGCATCTGGAACAGGGCAGCAAGACTCGGGAGTACCAGCGCTCGGAGACTGGACAGTGGTCTCGCAGCGGGTCGCAGGTACCCGCCACCGACTTGGAGGTGCTCGTCGACCGGCTGATCTTCATGCGCGCCCAGGAGCTTTCGGTGTACGAAAAGGGCTTGGACCTCGAGCCGGCGCTAACGGTGGAGCTGTTTGCTGGCACGGGTTCGCGCATTCGCTACCAACTCGCTCGTCCGCGTTCGGGCCCCGCCGCACAAAAGGGCTGGGTGCGCTACGAAAGCGACCGCAAGCGGTACGCCTATGTCGAAGGCTCGATCCTGGGTGAACTCGAACGCTTGCTGGCCCAGTAGCCTTGCTGGCCCAATAGCCTTGCTTGCCCGGTAGCTTGGAGAAATGGGAGATCTGGGGCTTGCCCTGCGGTAGGGGACTGCTACCCTAACAAGACCCGAACGGGCGAGACTCAAGTCGGCGGCGCTCGATCTGGGAGGCGCAGCACCGGCTGGGCGCAAGTCATCCGGATGGCGAGCCTGCCTCAACCGAAGGGGCCAAGCCCAAGGCGAGTACGCACGCAGTGAAATCCAAGCATCAACGCAGTTTGGACGTGGAGTCGGCGGAGCAGGGCGGCCTGCGCCGCAGGCTTCAAGCGCTCACGCTCGGCGATTTGGCGGCCCGGCTGCGCGAAGATCCGCGCTTTGGGCCGCGCACCACGGAGCCGGCGGGTTTCTGGCGCGAGATCGCGGCGCGCGAGGCATCGAGCCAGGACTTTCCCGCGCGCC
>JAKFYL010000081.1 GCA_021730845.1 Planctomycetota bacterium
GCTTGCCCTCGATGTCTTTCGCCGGCACGCCCAGCGTGTCCGCCGGCAGCGGCTTCACGCTGACAACCACGAATCTGCGCAACCAGAAATCGGGCCTGCTCTTCTACGCCACGACCGCCTCGCAGCTGACTCTGATTCCGGCCGGTTGGCTGTGCATCCAGCCGCCCTTGGTGCGCACGAGCGTGCAAACCTCCGGCGGCAGCTCGGGCACCCAAACCGATTGCAGCGGCAGCCTGCAACTCGACTTCAACTCCTACGCCGCCAGCGGCATTGACCCGGCCTTGGTCTCTGGCCAAGCCGTCTGGTGCCAGACCTGGAGCCGCGAACCAGACCTTCCCTCGACCAGCTACCTCTCGGACGCCATCGTCTTCACCCTAGGCCCCTAGGCCGAAGTTGCTCGTTCGTACAAAGCGGCGACAACAAGACAACACAGCCTGCGTCGGCCCACCCTGCCAGCGCGGCACAAGTGTTGTTTCTTGTCGCGGCACAGTTTTGGTATCGGGGTCCAGCGGCTGTCCAGGCCGCCTAGCCCCCAGTGCTCCGTACGCCGAAGGCGCGTGGGTTTCGGGCCGGGATCCGTTTCAAAGGCTCGATGGGGTAGATTGCTCGGCCCTTTTCAGGTGACTAGCCGTTCCGTTCGCGCCCTGCCTCACTCCATGCAGACCCTCACCAGCTACGTCCAAGGCCAGTGGAAACCTGGCACTGGATCCGCCGTCACCCTCGTCAACCCGACCAGCGAAGCAGCGTTGGCGCAATGTTCCAGCGGCGGACTGGATTGGTCCGGCATCTTGCGCCATGCGCGCGAAGTGGGCGGCCCGGCTTTGCGCGCGCTGACCTTCGCGGAGCGCGGAGTACTGCTCAAGAACCTGAGCAACGCTTTGCACGCCGCGCGCGAGGAGTTGATCGAGCTTTCGATCCAAAATGCCGGCACGACGCGCTCGGACGCCAAGTTCGACATCGACGGCGCCATCGGCACGCTGGCGGCCTATGCCCAGTACGGTGCCGAGCTGGGGTCCAAGAAAATCCTCGCCGATGGCGAGGGTGTGCAACTGGGGCGTTCGCCGCGCTTTTTCGGGCAGCATGTGCTCGTGCCGCGTCTGGGCGCCGCCGTGCACGTCAACGCGTTCAACTTCCCGGCTTGGAACATGATGGAGAAGGCCGCCTGCGCGTTGCTCTCCGCCAGTCCGGTGATCGAGAAACCCGGCACGCCCACGGCCATGGTGGCTTGGCGCGCGGCGCAAGTCGCTCTCGCCAGCGGCGCTTTGCCCGAGGGCGCGTTCCAATTCGTCGCCGGGTCGATCAGTCCGATCTTCGATCACCTCACTTCCCAAGACAGCGTGGCCTTCACCGGATCCTCGGTGACGGCGGCGTTGCTCAAGGCGACGCCGGCCGTGGTGCAGCGCAACGTACGCCTGAACGTCGAGGCCGATTCGCTCAACGCCGCCGTGCTCGGGCCGGATGTGGAGCCGGGCAGCGAGACCTACAGCCTGTTCCTCGCCAACGTGGCGCAGGACATGACCCAAAAAACCGGCCAAAAATGCACCGCCGTGCGGCGCGTTTTCGTGCCCAAGGGCCGCGAGCGCGCGGTCGCCGACGACTTGGTCGCGGACTTGAAGCGCATCCACGTCGGCGATCCGGCCGAGCAGACAACGCGCATGGGCCCCTTGGCCAGCGCCAGCCAATTGCAGGATGTGATCGCGGGAATCGCGCGCCTGGAAAAGGCCGGTACGCTCGCTTGCGGCGGTGCGGCGCGTGCGCGCGAGCGCGGCTACTTCGTGGCTCCGACGCTGGTCTTGGCGCGCGAGGCGGGCGCGGATGTGTTCCACGCCGAGGAAGTGTTCGGGCCCGTGGCTTCGATCTTGCCTTACGGATCGACAGCCGAGCTCGTGCCCTTGGTCGCGCGCGGAGCGGGCGCGCTGGTTGGCAGCATCTACTCCAACGACTCCGCTTTCGTGCAGACGATGGTGCTCGAACTTGCTCCCTGGCATGGCCGCATGTGGCTGGGCAGCGACAAGATGGCCGAGCAATCCCTGCCACCGGGCATGGTCTTGCCCGCGCTCGTCCACGGTGGCCCCGGGCGCGCGGGCGGAGGCGAAGAGCTGGGCGGCCTGCGCGGTTTGGCGTTCTACATGCAGCGCACTGCGCTGGCGGGCTTCAAAGGCGTGCTCAGCGACTTGCTGCCGAGCTAGGCCTTAGCTTTTCCTTTTTCTAGCGTGTGCGGCCGGCCGCGATGTATTGGTTCTTGTTCTTGGCCCACCAATCGAGCCAAGCGCGATTGGTCGAGCCGGGATTCGCTCCCGTGAGGCTGGCTACGGAGCGGCGAATGTTCCCAGCTAGGGCCGCTGAGCTGTGCACGGTGACGCCGATCACGCGCGCGTCCAGCACGGCGCCTTCCATGAGCGTGTTCACGGTGGGATCGGCCACGGCGACGTTTTGAGCGACTTCGACGTCGAAGTCCTGCACATAGGCCGTGTGCTTGCCGAAGAAAACATGAGCTCGGGGCGGATCCGCTTGGCCAGCAGCCGCGCTGGGGGCCGAGTTGACCCGCGCCAGGTGCATGAACAGTGGTTCGAGAGCTGCCGGGTACCCCAGGTCTCCCAGGGCCTGGGCCGCGTTCTCGCGCACCACCGCGTGGGAAGAATTCAGCGCCTTGACCACGGGCACGATCACGGCCTCGTCTTGCGCCGCGCGCAGGGCGAAGGCGGCGTTCTGGCGCACGAGCGGCGAGCCGTCGAGCACGGCGCGCACGGTCAGTTCCGGAAGCTGCTGGCCTCCGAAATGGCGGCCCAGTCCGCGCGCGGCGAACGCGCGCGAGCGTTCGGAGCGCGACTCGAGCAGCGCGCTCAGGTGCTTGCGCAGTTGTTCCGGATCCTCGGCGCTTTGCTTGCGCGCGGCGTGAAGCGCCAACTCTTGCATCACGGGCGGCGTGCCCGCGGCTTTGGCGAGCAGTTGCTCGAGGTCCTTGGCTTCTTGGAACACTTGGATGCGCCCGGCCAGCGACTCGACCAGCGCCAAGGCTTGGGGTTGGGCCGGTTCGTGCTCGAGCACGCGGTCCAGTTCCTGCATGCCTTCGGTGGAGAGGCCTTCGCGCAGCATCCAATCGGCTAGCGCTACGCGGCGCAGCGGGTCCTTGCCGGCTGCTTTGTCCAGCCGCTGCGCTTGGGCAAGCAAGTCCTTGACCTCGCGCGCGCGCAGCACGCTGCCGGCGGGCAGCACTTGTTCCTTGGATGCGCTGCTGGCGAGCCGGTACGAATCTCCCTCTTTGCGGCACTTGACGCGCAGCGTGCGTCCGTCCGCCAAGTGCAGGACCTGTTGGCTGAAGGAGCTTTCGTGCGCGTTGTGGAACGTGGACTCTTGCGCAAAGCCTGCGCGCACTCCAAAGCCCAGGCTCAGCGACAACCAAATGGATCCATTCGCGAATGCAGTACGCATAAGTTCTTTGTGCTCGTGTGAGGGCCAAACGGTGCTCGTTGGCTTTGGGTCAGCTTAGCAGCAGAGTGGCTGCGCGGCCCGGCGAGGCTGCGCCTTGTTTCTTGGGCCGCTTGTGCGCCCCAAAGAAACAACGCGTCCCTGCCAGCTTCAGCGGACCGCGCAAGCCTGGTATCCCCGAAATATGTGCTACCCGAAGTTCGCATCCGTCCCCTGGGGCGTCTGTGCGAACGTCCCATGGTCAAGACCTGGCCCAA
Source organism: Planctomycetota bacterium (assembly GCA_021730845.1). Taxonomy (GTDB): domain Bacteria; phylum Planctomycetota; class UBA1135; order UBA1135; genus JAKFYL01. Next base: position 3,687 of record JAKFYL010000081.1, read on the forward strand.
GAAGGCCAACGGGCCGAGTCCAGCGATTTCCGTGCCGCGGGTTTCTCTCCAGAAGGGCGCGGCGGTTGGTCCCCCGAGCAGCCCGTTGAAAAAGTACCCTGCTACGGCTTCCCACCCTTCACCGTGACGTCGTCAGCTTGTCGGGCCGTGGTCAGCGGCCAGGAAGGCCGCTTCCGCCGCCCCTGTGTCGCGTTCCTAGCCGCGACGAAGAGCGCAATGCCTCGCGACGGCACTTTTTCATCGGGCTGCTAGGGCCAGTGAAGCGGGCCGCTGTTCCACGTGCCCGACCAATCGATCTGGCGCCGGGAAAGTTCCCTGGCCGCCGGGGCCTCGTGCGCGCTGCTGATCCAGACCTTTGCCGGCTGCAACTTGTCGAGCCAGCTCCCCAGCAGCGTGCTTTCCGATCCGTGATGGGGGGCGAGAACTAGCGAAAAGGGACCTTCGAGCTCGGGCGCCCGCAGCAGTTCCTCCAGGCCCTCCGACTCGGCGTCTCCCAGCAGCAAAGCCCGGCCGGCGTGCGAGGAGAGCTCCAGGCTTCGGCTGGACTCGTTGAGGCTTTCGCCCTGCTCGGGGCCCTTGGCGCGATACAGCCATAGGTGGGCTGTTCCCCACGGGCCGAGGTCGAGGCGGCCGTAGTCCAAATCAAGGCTCGGCCGGGGGCCACCCTCCACTTCCAAGCCTGCTTGCGCGGGGGCCGACCCTGGCCAATGCGGGTCGTCTACGGCGGGCGAATCCGTGTGCGCCCAGCGCTCACCGAAATCGGGCCAGGGTGCGGTTTCCGCACGCTCCATTTGCAGTCGGCTCGGGACTTCTGGCAGCGCCGCGCCGATCCAGCGCCTGTGCGGGTAGCGCTCGCTCAGCCACAAGAGGCCGCCCGCATGGTCACTATCGGCGTGGGACAGCACGATCCAGGTGCGCGCCGCTTCCCAGTGGGCGAGCAGGGGCGCGGCGGCAACGAAGGCCGCGCCGTAGCGATCGCGCGAGCCGCAGTCGAACACCAGCGTGTCGCCGCCCGGTGCGCGACCCACCACCGCGCTGCCGTGGCCGACATCAAGGAGCACGAGTTCCACGCCGCGCGGCGCGGCCTGCCACGGCAACAGCACACATCCGCCGGCAAACGCCGACGCACGCCAGCAGCGCGCGCGCCAGATTCCGCCGCACAACATTCCTGCGACCAGCAACACTCCCACCAGCGCGATCCAAGCGCCGGGTCGGTGGGGCAGGGGACTGGGCGTGAGCGGCAGGGCATCGAACCACTCCACCGTGCTCCAGCAAATCCGCGAGCAGACAGTGAGCACGGCCGTGGCCGGCGCACTGGGCCAAAGCGCTTGCCACCAACCGCTCAAGATCAATCCCAAGAACACCGGTGCGAGCAGCGGCGTGATCACGAGGCCCGCCGGACTCCATTCGCCGAAGTAGTACCACGTGCTTGGAAAAGAGCCCACGATGGCTGCGCTCGAAGCGGCCAGCGTCGTTGCCAGCACACGCGCTAGGCGCAGCCAAGCGACGCTCGCCGCGCGCTCCAAGAACCGACGCAGCGGATGGCCCGCTCGCGACAAGCGTTCCCGTGGCAGCGGCATCCAGTCCAAGAGCAGCGCGCGCAGCGGTCCCGTGAGTGTGCAAAGTCCCAGCGTGGCGGAGTAGGACAGTTGCGCCGAGATGCTCGTGGCGCTGATCGGATCGAGCAGACACTCGATTCCCGCCGCTGTGGCAAGCAGCGCGAGCGGGCTGATGTGTCGGCCCAGGAAAATCGCGCGCGCGTTCGAGTCCCTCGACTCGGGATTTAGCCGCCAAGGCAACGCGCGCGCCGCCATGCCCAAGGCGATGGCGATAGCTGCGCGGCGAATCGGCGGTGCGCTGCCGCACACGGGTACGTACACGGCCATGGCGAGCGCGATCCACAGCGCGCGCAACATGAGCTGCCGGTTGCGGCTCTTGGAGCCGGCGCGCGCTAGCAAGAATCCCAGCGGCGCGAGCACGGCTGCGTGCAGCAGCGACACGTGCATGCCGCTGATCGAGAGCGCGTGGGACAATCCCGTGCGCCGAAAGGAGTCGCTGCTCGGACCGCGCAAGAGCGACGTGTCTCCGGCGACCATGGCCAAGGCCAAGGCGCGCGCCTCGAGGTCCGGGACGCTCTCCAGGCGCCGACTCAGGAATCGGCGCAGTCCTGCTAGGTGATCGAAGATCGAGTTGGGGCCGGGTCCAAGGCGCACGAGTTGGTCGGCGTGGAATCGCGCGCGCGGAAGCGGCTCGCCCGCAATCGGCGCGATCGGCCCGCGCGCAGGATGGCGCACGCTGGGGACGCCTTCGATGCGCAAGGTTTCGCCGCTGCCCAGCAGTTGCGCATCCAAGGCCAGCGGCAAGCGCCCCAGCGGCGTACGCAGTTCCCCGCGGCGGGGATCGACGAAATTGGGATCGGGCTCGTAGGTTCCGCGTTGCGCTGCCGGCGGCAAGGTGCAGAGTCCCTCGCGGGCTAGCTGGCCTTGCGGCTTGGCGCCGAGCAGGCGCGCGGCCGGTTCCAGGCGCGCCGACCGCACCTGCGCGGCAGCAAGCAGCAACAGCGCCGCGGCCACGGGTTTTGCGCGATCCGGGCCGGCGCCGAGCCCATAGCCCAGCATGACGGCGACTATGAGCACAAACCACGGCGCAACTCGCGGGGCCGCTAGTCCCAGCCACGTTCCCAGCACCAGCGCCGCCGCGCACAGAGTCCAAGCTAGGCTAGGGTCCACGCGGAAGGCATCGCGGCGCTGCATGGCCTCTTGGCAAGACGCGCCGCGCGCGCCTTGGGTTGCACGGGCCGCAGGAAGAACGCGGCTCTTGCTGCTCCTTGCGTTCCGGTTGGTATCGTGGCGGCCATGCCCTCACCCTCTAGGAAGCAGCCCAAGTCGCCCGCGCCCGCACGTTCCGGCCGGGGAGTGAAGGCTTTGTTTCCGGGCACGTTCGACCCGGTCACGCTGGGTCACGTGGACCTAGTGCGACGCGCCGTGTCGTTGTTCGGGCAGCTCGTGGTCGGCGTAGCCCACAATCCAGACAAGCGCGAGTTGCTGCCGGTGGAAGCGCGCATCGAACTCTTGCGCGCCGCCCTGGGCGGGATCGAAGGAGTGGAAGTCGCGCGCCTGGAAGGGCTGGTAGTGCAAGCCGCCAAACGCGTGGGAGCCGGCGTCATCGTGCGCGGCGTGCGCAACTCGCTGGACTTCGAATACGAATCCCAAATGGCGCGCTGCAACGCGCAGCTGGAACCCAGTCTCCAGACCGTGCTCTTGGCCGCCAGTCCCGAGCACGCACACATTTCCAGCACGCTCGTGCGCCAGATCATTCTATGCGGCGGGAATCCGTCGGCTTTCGTTCCGCCCGTCGTCACGCGACGCCTCGCCCGAACGCGATGATCCCAATCGAACTGCGCCAGGCTCAATTCCTTCACCTACAATCGTCCGGTCCGTCGGTAGGCTGCCAGTTTGGGGTACGGTGCCACGCGGTACGGCAGAACGGTGCCACGGTACGTTGCCAGGTACGGCAGAACGGTGCCACGGTACGTTGCCAGGTACGGCGGAACGGTGCCACGGTACGTTGCCAGGTACGGCGGAACGGTGCCAGGTACCGGTACGGTGCCAGGCTCAAATCCCACACCTACGGTGCCAGGCTCGATTTCTCCGCGCGGCCGCGCGGAGGAATCGAGCCTGGCACCGTAGGTGTGGGATTTGAGCC
>JAKFYL010000417.1 GCA_021730845.1 Planctomycetota bacterium
CCGGAGCTTCGCATGCAGCCTGAGAACGTCATCGGTAAGCCGTGTGCGGGAAAACCGCACGCACGGTTTGAACGGGGGCCTCAGGTCATTCGACTTCAACTTCGAGTAACCTGAGGTCTACCAATGGAGAGTTGTCCGGAACCGTTTTCGGGGCCCTACAAGAAAGCCGCGAACATGCGTCGTTGGCTGCAGAGCCCGCCGGTCGTCGTGCTGCTCTTTGCCTGCTTGCTCGGCGGGATCGAGGCCGGATTGCGCCTTGGCCTGGGCTACGGCAACCCGCGCGTAGTGCTGCCCGACGACGAGCTGGGGTACAGGCTGCAACCTGGGCAGAAGGTGCAGGGGCCGCGTGGCACGATCGAAAGCATCAACTCCAAAGGCTATCGAGACCGAGAGTTCCCGGCGCCGCAAAGCGAACCAGCCGCTTTCGGCCCGCGCATCGTCGTACTCGGTGACTCAGTCAGCTACGGCGTGGGGGTCGATGCCGCAAAGGCCTGGCCGCGCCAACTCGAACACTTGCTGCGCGAACGCGGGCACCCGGCGGCGCAGGTGCTGTGTCTGTCGGTGCCTGGATACACGGCCGAACAAATGCTGCGCGCCTTCGCGCGCGACGCTGCCTATTGGAAACCGGACGTCGTCGCCATCGAGCTGACCAGCTACTCGATTCGGCCGCATCGCAAGCTGACAGAGCCCAAGCAGTTTCCATTGGGAAACTTTCTGCGGCGCACGGCGATATGGGATTTCTTGCGCCGCAAGCACTGGGCGCGCCTGGGCGGCGAGGGACTGCGCGCGGAGCAAGCCGTGCTCCAAAATCCCCACGCGAGCGAACACGACCCCCGTTGGCGGTTGCTGGAACAGCAACTAGAAGCTCTTGCCCAGGAGCTAGCCGAGCGCGGCGCGGCGCTTCTGATCGTTGCTACACCGCGGTTGGATGTGGCCATGGATCCCACGCGCGAGGAATCGCGTTGGCGAGAATTCGCCCAAGCTCTCCCGGGGGTCTTGTACACCAGTGCGGCGGGCGACTTGCACGCGCGCATCAAGGCCGCATCGGATGCGGTCGGCGGTGCAGGTCAGGCACCTTGGAGCGCCGCGGCTTGTTTCCTGCCCGGCGACAGTCCGCACCTCGACGAGGCGGGCCACGAAGTGGTGGCCCTGCGCGTGCAATCGGCCGTGGAGGAATGGACCCAGAAGTCTGGCCGCGTTGCCCGCTAGTCCATGGGCTGATATGCTCGCGTGCGAATCGGCAGATTCGCGCGTTCAAGCGGCAGGGCAGCATGCAAGCGGTCTATTTCGAACAACACGGCGGCCTGGACGTTCTTCGCTACGGCAGCGTTCCGGATCCCGTGCTCGGGCCTGGAGAAGTGCTGCTGCGCATGAAGGCCGCCGCCTTGAATTTCAACGACATTTGGGCGCGCAAGGGGCTGCCGCGCGTGGCCTTGCCCCTGCCGCACATTTCCGGCACCGACGGCGCCGGCGTCATCGCTGCCTTGGGTCCCGGCACCTGCGGCGTGAGCGTGGGCGATGAAGTGCTCACCTATTGCGTGAACAGCTGCCGGCTGTGCGCGGCATGTCTGGCGGGAGAAGAAGTGTTCTGCAAGCAGATGCGCATCTGGGGTTTCCAGACGGGACCCTGGGATGGCTCCTATGCGCAGTACGCCAAGCTGCAGGTGCAGCAAGTCGCCCCCAAACCCAAGCACTTGTCGTGGGTCGAGGCCGCGGCGACTTCGACATCGCTGTTGTCCGTGTGGCGCATGCTGGTGACGCGCGCGCGCGTCATGGCGGGTGAAACATGCTTGGTTTGGGGCGCCAGCGGAGGCACCGGGTCCTTCGCGCTGCAATTGTTGGCGGCCCTGGGCGCGGTTCCCATCGCCGTGACTTCTTCGCCTGCCAAAGCACTCTTCTGCGAGCGCATGGGGGCGCGCCACGTCATCTTGACCGAGCAGCAGGACTTGCACGAAACGGTTTTGGGGCAGGTGCGCGCCCTGACCCAGGGACGTGGAGTGGACGTGGTGTTCGATCACGTGGGCGCCACGGTTTGGCCCACCAGCGTGGAGTGCTTGCGCTGGGGTGGGCGGCTCGTGATTTGCGGCGCAACCGAAGGCTTCGAAGCGAACATCGACCTGCGCTATCTGTGGAACAAGCAGCTCAGTTTCCTGGGCTCGCACATCGGCACGCACCGCGAGTGGATCGAGTGTTTGAAAATGGTCGAGCAGGGCAAGATCCGGCCGCCGGTGACGCAGGTATTTCCGTTGGCGGAATTGGCCAAGGCCCAAGCGGCCATGGAACGCCGGGACATCATGGGCAAAGTCGCCATCGACTGCGCCTAGAGGCAGGCGTCATGGGCCATGTCGCGATTCAGGCCACCGGCAGCTACACCCCCAGTCAGGTGCTGACGAATGAGGAGCTGATCGCTCGCTATTCCTTGCCCATCGATGCGGCCTGGATCGAGAGTCGCACCGGAATCCAGAGCCGGCATTGGATGGCCGCAGGCGAGACGACCTCGGACATGGCCGTGGCCGCGGCGCGCAAGATTCTCCAGGGGAGCGCAGTCCAGCCACAGGAACTGGATCGCATCATCTTGGCGACGATATCGCCGGATCATCCCAGCCCTTCGACGGCGACGATCGTGGCGCGCAAATTGGGGGCGCGCTGTCCGGCATTCGACGTGTCGGCTGCCTGCGCCGGGTTCTTGTATGCATTGGATCTGGGGGCCGCCAGCGTGGCCGGCGGCGCCAAACGCGTGCTCGTCTTGGCCGCCGATGCGCGCAGCCGCTTCGTCGATACAAGCGATGTGCGTTCGGTGGTCTTGTTTGCCGACGGCGCAGCGGGTTGCCTGCTCGGGCCGGCGGACGCACCGGGACTCTTGGGCATCAGTTTGGGCGCGGAAGGCCGCGAACGCATGGGTGCGATGATTCCCGCCGGCGGAGCGGCCGAGCCCGCCAGCGCCAAGACGGTGGCCGAAGGCAGGCACTTCCTGCGCGTGGACGAGCGCGCGGAGATCTTCGAATTGTTCGTGCGTTTCACGCGCGAAGCCGTGCAGACCGTACTGGGCAAGTGCCAGTGCAGCTTGAGCGATGTGGACCTTTTCATCACGCACCAAGGCAACGCGCACATGGTTCAGGCCGTGCTCGATGATTTGCACATCGAGCCGGCGCGTGCCGTCAATGAAGTGGCGCGCCATGGCAACACCTCGGGCGCCACGGTCCCCATAGCCCTCGACGAAGCGCGGCGCGCGGGCCGCGTTCGACCCGGCGACCTGGTCCTGCTGACCGCGGTCGGCGCCGGCTACACCTTCGGCGCGGCCTTGTACCGCTTCTAGACCAACCACAGGGGCAGCGCGGCAGATGTCATTTGCCCAGGCAGAGTACCTGCCGTTCCTGGCCCTGGTCCTGGCCGTTTACGCCTTCGTTCCCGCGCGCGCGCGCTCGGCCTATTTGTGCCTGGCGAGCATTGGCTTTTATGCCTGGTGGCAGCCCATGCACGCGCCGTTGCTGCTAGCCTCCATCCTCGTGGGCTGGGGCGCGGGGCTTGCCCTTTGCGGCGCCCATTCTCGCGCGCAGCGCAACATGGCGCTGTGGGGCTGCGTGCTTGTCAACCTGGGGCTGCTGGTCCTGTTCAAGTACGCGGATTTTTTCGCCGGCGCTTGGAACGCGCTGGCCTCACTGTGGGGGCTACCCCGCCTGGGCCGCTTGCACTGGACTTTGCCCCTGGGGCTCTCGTTCTTCACCTTTCAGGGGCTTGGGTACGCCATCGACGTATGGCGCGGACAGATCGAACCTTGCCGCAGCTTGGTTCGGTACGCGCTGTACATCACTTTCTTTCCCCAGCTCGTCGCTGGCCCCATCGAGCGCGCCGGCAACCTGTTGCCGCAACTGGCGCGTCTGTCGGCGCTCTCCAGCGCGAACGCATGGATCGGCGCACGCAGCATCAGTTGGGGACTGTTCAAGAAGTGGGTCATGGCTGACCGCTTGCGTGCCCTGGTGTGGCCGGTCTACGAGCGCCCAAGCGAGCAAGATTCCCTGACGCTCCTGGTGTGCGCCTTGGCCCTCAATGCCATTCTGTATCTGGACTTTTCGGCCTACACAGACATCGCGCGGGGCAGCGCGCGCTTGTTCGGCGTCGAGTTGGTGCACAATTTCCTGCGGCCGTTCGCCTCGCGCAGCTTGGGGGAGCTTGCGCAACGCTGGCACGTGTCCTTGTACACGTGGATTCGCGACTACGCTTTTGCGCCTTTGGCCGCTCGTGCCCGCGGCAAGATTTCCCATGCGACGATCTGGCGCAACAACCTGCTCGTCATGGGCCTGTTCGGATTGTGGCACGGAGCTTCCGTGAACTTCTTGCTGTGGGGATTGGCGAGTGGAGCTACGATTTCTTGCGCGCACTCCTGGCGGCTCGCCCGCACCCGTGCGGGCGTGCGCCGCAGCGGGCCTGGTCGCTCCGGCGTCCGCGGGCCCCGGGCCGTGCTCAGCTGGGCCTTCACGCTAGGCGCCGCATCCTTGTTCTTCGTGCTGTTCTTCAGCCCCAGCCTCGAGTTCTCGCTTGGCTACTACGCGCGTCTTTGCACGGGCGGGTTTCCCGAAGGGGAGCAACTGGGCGCGTGGATCGCGCCTGTCGGCGCCATCCTCATCGGCGGACTGCTCGTGCACCTCTCGGGTTTGCGCGTGGATTGGGAGCTTTGGTGGACACGCGTGGGAACGCTCGGCCGGTTGGCTTGGCTCGCCATGCTGGTCGGTGCAACGATCCTGCTGGCCGCGCCGCAAGGTTCGGAGTTCATCTACTTTCGGTTCTAATGCCCGCCATGGACCTAGGTCCCAAGCAGCGACTCGACGGCCGCACAGCTCTGGTGCTGGGCGCCTCGCGAGGCATCGGCCGGGCGGTCGCGGAGAGCTTGGCCCAAGCCGGGGCGCGCGTCGTGCTCGTCGCTCGCGGAGCAGGCGAACTGCAAGCCGCAGCGCGCGCCATTGTGGCAGCTGGCGGCAGCGCACACCCCTTGGCCATGGATGTGTGCGCCGCGGACGCTCCGGCGCGGCTGTCGCAAGTATGGCGCCAACTTGGCCGGCCCTGCGACATCGCGGTGTGGAACGTAGCCCACTACGCTTTGTACCAAGTCCTCGAGCAGATCGAGCCGCGAACCATCGAAAACCTGCTGCGCACGAACGTCTTGGCGCCGCTGAGGCTGCTGCAAGCTTTGCTGGGACCGATGCGCGCCGGCGGCTTTGGCCGCATCGTGTTCGTGGGTTCGGCCGCCAGTGAGCCGGGTTCCCACGGACAGGTGGTCTACTGCGCCTCCAAGTCGGCGCTCACGGGCCTGGCGCGCAGCGTGGCCGCGGAATATGGACCCGCGGGCGTCACTTGCAACGTCGTGCTGCCCGGACTTGTGACCACGCCGCGCGTCGAGCATGCCGTGCAGCCCGCGGTTCGTGCGCGCATCCTGGAGCGCAGCGCGCTAGGCCGCGAAGGCCGTGCCGGCGAAGTGGCTAGCGTGATTTGTTTCCTATGCTCGGATGCCGGCGGCTTGATTACCGGTGCCGAGTGGACCGCTAGCGGCGGCCTAGGTCTGGATCCAGCGCGCTCGGGAGCCCCAAAGGAGTGACACGCCATGCGTACCTTGATTTGCGTCAGCCAGGATCAAATGGGCAGCGGCGATACCGAGCTGGGCCGCAAGATCTTGGCGACGTACTTGCGCAAGGCCGTCGCCATCGATGGCCTGGATGCGATCGCGTTCTACAACAGCGGAGTGCGCCTCTTGGCCGACGGATCCCCGGTGCTCGCCGAACTGAGCATGCTGGCGGAGCGCGGCGTGGACCTTCTGCCGTGCGGCACCTGCGTGGCGCATCTGGGCATCACGCTGCGCGTGGGCGCCATCTCGGACATGGACTCGATCGTCCAGCACATGTCCAGCGCCCAAAAAGTGATCACGCTGGGTTAGCGCTTGCGCTTGCGCTTGCTCGCGTGCCGCGCGCTGGGCTGCTGGGGGGCCAACGCAGGCAGTGGATAGGTGCTTTCCTTGCGCAGGCGCACCGACTCGCGGCGCACATCGCCCAGCAGTTCATCGATCAGCCGCTGGCGCTGTTCGAACAAGCGGTAGCCGCCTAGACCGCGCAAGTAGCCCTGCGCCTTGGGGTACTGCGCGAACAATTTGGCCCGGCCGAGCTTGTTCTCCAGCGCCTCGAAGTGCGCGCGTTTGTCGAGCAAGGCCTTGACCAAAAGCGGCATGACGATCGAGTAATCGACGGGCATGCTTTCGGTGGTGCGGCGGTAGGTGTCCTTGTCGACCTTGCCCCAGGTGACGGCCTCCGCCGGCGGACAGGATGACAGCGAGCCATCGGTGATCGGCGCGGTAGTGAGTTGGATGTCGTACAAGTAGCCACGCACGTTTTCGAATCCCAGCACCTGGCCCAAGGCCGGCTCGGGCTGCAGATTGAAGTTCTTGGGCACGCCGCCGCCCAGGATCAGTGTCCCCAGAGCTTTGGTCTCCGATTCGCGCAGGCCCCAGCGATGGTAGGCGCAGCTTTCGAATACTTCGCCATGGATATCGAGGTCGAAACGATGGCGATCGCGTTCGCTACCGGGGTTGGCTTGTTCCAGGGCCCACAGGGCCATGGAGTTGAGGAACACCGAACCGTCGCCGGGCGCGCCGACGAAAATCGGGATGGCCTTGCGCGCGCACAAGGCGAGCAGGCCTTCCGGCGACTGGTTGCGCTTTTCGAGAGCGGCAAATGCATGTCCCAACAAGTAGCGGAATTCGGGACCGGTCATGCGCCGCTGGAATTGCGGTTGACGCAAAAGCGCGCGCAAAAAACGGTCCTGGTTCAGCAACACTTGCTCATCGAAGCCCACATCGGTCACGCGAATGGTGCGCTCGTCGCGCAGTTGACCGTCGTCGCCGAAAATCGCGACCTCGTGGAACGGGTGCTTGGCGGCGCCGTCCAGAGCGCGATGGCCGTCGTGGTAGCACACGGCGTCCGTGGTCGACAGCAGCGCAAACCAGCCGGTGTCGAGCAATGGATTGAGCCACGCGTAGTGCTGTCCGGAAACAGTCACCGGTCCGGAAATGGCCAGGGTCATCGGCACGCCGCGGCCTATGGCTTCGTCGAGCAAGAGCCACACGCGCCGCAGGTAGCCGCCGCCAAAGGAGGGAAAGCTGTCTTCGAACAGGCGTTCCAAATTGCCGGCTTCCGTCACCGGCCGTGTGCGCAAATGGCGCTTGCTTGGGTGGGGGGCGCCTTTTGTCTTGGGCTTCAAAGGGTCGTGGGGCATGGGACCGGACGCGCTGCGTTGATCTTGGCGGGTGGGGGACATGGCGCGCGGAGGATACGTGTATCCTCCGCGCGCCATG
>JAKFYL010000383.1 GCA_021730845.1 Planctomycetota bacterium
GCAGGAAGAAGCCGCCGATCAAGCCGCTCCACAGCGTGTACTTGTCGCTGGGATCCCAGGACAGGTCGATCACGTCCAGCTTGCCCAGCGCCGAAGCCAGCTTGAGGCTCTCGCGCAGGCTAGCCTGCTCGCTCAGCGAGTCCACGATCAAGACGAACGCCGTGACCAGGCCCAGCATCATGACGGTCATCTGCTGCTTGTGCGTGACGCCAACGGCGCGCGCGCCGCCAGTCGTGGTGTACAGGATCACCAGCACGCCAATGAAGACGCAGGTCCACGACAACTGCCATCCGAGCACCTTGGCCAAGATGATGCTTGGGGCGTAAATCGTGATGCCCGCGGCCATGCTGCGCTGAATCAAGAACAAAAGCGCCGTGAGCAAGCGCGTGCGATTGTCGAAACGACGCCCGATGAACTCGTAGGCCGTGTAGACCTTCCACTTGTAGTACAGCGGGAGAAACACGGCTCCAATCACCAGCATCGCCAGCGGCAGTCCGAAATAGAACTGCACGAAACCCATGCCTTCCAAGTAGCCTTGACCGGGTGTGCTCAAGAACGTGATCGCGCTGGCCTGCGTGGCCATGACGCTGAGCCCAACGCCCCACCAACGACCGTCGGTGCCGCCGCGCAGGTAGTTCTCGCGCGTATTGTTCGAACGCGTCTTGAGCGTCCCGTACACGACGATGAAACCCAGCGTCCCCAGCAGGACCAGCCAATCGAGAATGCTCATGACCGCGTCCGCGGGTAGCAACGCGAATGCGCGCTCACTGGCTATCCGGGCGGCGCGCGATCAGGTTCGCGAGTAGCCGGTAGGCCCCTGGGACGCCAGCCGGGAGCTGACGAAACAGGCTGATGCCGGTGTACGTGAAGCGCCCCTGGCCGTATTCGCAGCTGATCAGGCCACCAAAAGCGGGCTTTTCGCCCGGGTCATTCCAGGTGATCGGCGCCGCATAGCGCTGGTCGAGTTCGCCCGCGAAGTACAGTCCGCGCTCCTGCACCCAGTGCTCGAAATCGCTGGCCAACAGTCGATTGGGCGTGGTCAGCAGCGGGTGCTCGGGACTTGCAAACGCCGCCGGAGCCTCTTCGACGGTGACGCGCTCGCGCGTCAAAGCGAAGGGATACGGCCCGATTTTGCGCGGATCGAGCACCAGATCGTTGCCGCTCGTGTTGTACTGCACGAGCAACGTGCCGCCGCGCTCGACCCAGGCCAGCAACCTGGGTTGAAAACGTGCCAGCTCGGCATTGGTGTTGTAGGCGCGAATGCCGGTGACGATGGACTCGCAGCGATCCAAGTCCGCGTCGCTTGCGGTGCTTGGATCCAGGCGGTGCACGACGACTCCCAATTGTTCCAGCGCCTGGGGCACGTCATCGCCCGCGCCATCGATATAGCCGACGTGCTTGACGTTGACCGAGACATCGAGCGGCACCAGGCGCACCTGGGCCGGGGCGTACCACGTTTGCGGCAAGATGTGGTCGTAGTCGATCACGTGCATGGTCTGGTCAGCGGTTCCGCGCTCGCTGACGAACGCAAAGCGCAGCCAACCAGCCTGAGCGTCCGCTGCGCGGCTCACGACCAAATTCCATTCGCTGCGCTCGCCGCGCCGCAGTGCGGACACTTCCGGGGGTGAACCTTGCAGCGACCATCCGGGGGCTAGCTCGACCTTCCACGTGCCGCTCAGATCATCGACCAGGGCCTGGACTTGCACGTGAATGGCGGCCGACTCGTGCGTGAACACGGCGACCGGGCGAGGGATTTCGATCGACGCCACCGGCGTAACGACGACCGCGCGCGCGCGCTCGCCATCGATGCGATCCACCCATTTGTGCAGCACGGGACGGTCCACGATCCATTCCAGACCGCGTTCGGTTCGCAAACTGCAGCGCACGGACAGCACGCCCTGGGCCACGGGCTCGACGCCCTGCAAAGCCGATCCCGCGGCGGTCGACGGTGCGACTCGGCCGGTCAGCCAGTAGGGCTGGTCGATGAGCAGGCCGCCCTGGCCCGATGGAAGCGCCTGCGTCAGATCCAAGGACAACGGGCGGTTCCACGGCAGGGTTTGGTCGACGACCTGGTCGAGCGAACCGCGCGGTCCCACGCGCACGACTTGCAATTTGGGACCCGAGCGACGCTGCACGGCGCTCCAGGCGACGGGCAAACTATCGCCCAGCGCAGCGCTGCGCGCGCTGGCAGTGGCATCGATCACCACGCCGCATACTTGCAGCATCAACTCACGGGTACGCTGGGCTTGGAACGCGGCCCACTCGCTGCGCGGAACGCCGGTCGCCGCGAGAGCGTCGAGGGCCTGCACCAAGGCCGCCAAATCCTCGAGACTGCGCTCGGGAGCCAGCAAATCGTAGCCCTGAACAAGTTTCTCGGCCACGGCCTGGACAGCCTGCGCACCCGCCACTCCGCCCCAGCTCAGATCCATGCCGTCGAAGGGATCGTTGCTGGCGAACGCCGCTCCGCGGTCCAGGCGCAAGTACTCGGTCAAGGAGCCGCGCGTTTCAGCCGCCCCGAATCCTTGGCTCTTGTGTTGGCTGCGGCTGCGACCGGCGATTTCGGTGTAGCTCGCGCCCAGGAGCGCGTCGTAGCCACCTACGTCCACAGTGATCCACAAACTTGGGTTCGCCGCGGCTTCCTCGGCGATCTTCGAGTTCCACCAACTGCTCGCGTTGAAGAACAGGCGTTTGGCCTGCCAAGGAGCCAAGCCTTGAGCCAATTGCTCGGGAAAGGCGCTTGCATCCGCTGCCAAATCGAACGCTTCTTGGGCCAGCATGGCTGACGCCGTGTGGTGGCCGTGCCCGCCAGTGCCGTCGGTGGCAAAGCGCGTGATGATCACATCCGGGCGAAAGTGGCGCACGACCCGCACGACGTCGCTCAGGATTGCTTCTCGGCCCCACTTGGCGAAGGTCTCCTCCGGATTCTTGCTGTAGCCAAAGTCCACAGCGCGCGTGAAGTACTGCTCCCCGCCGTCGATGCGACGAGCTTCCAGAAGCTCCTGGGTACGCAGCACTCCCAACGGAGCGCCCAGCTCGGGTCCGATCAGATTCTGCCCGCCGTCGCCGCGCGTCAGGCTCAAATAGGCCGTGCGCACTTGCCGTCCGTTGGAGAGGTAGCTGATCAGGCGCGTGTTCTCGTCGTCGGGATGGGCGGCGATGTAGAGCACGCTGCCCAGCACCGAGAGCTTCTGGAATCGATGCAAGATGGCGGCGCTGTCCAGTTGCTCCGGTGGCCGCTGGGCAGCGGCGCGGGCAAGGAACACTCCGCCGGCGAGCGCGAAGAAGACCGAGACGAAGCGAAGTATGCGAATGGGTTGCATGAATCGAAGAGGGGGCACTTGCGCGGGCTTGGAACGGCTAAGTGCTTCTTGTAGCAAGTCCGAGCTCGAATCTGCTCCAGCAGCCATCTAGCTAGCCGCGCCGCGGGCAAAAGATGGATGCATACGCATGCATGGATCCGCGCGCGTGTCATCCATAGAGCACTGACGCTCGTATTTCTTTGAGCGCAGCGCAAGTACACGCCGGAGCTTGGGCTTGGTAGGAATGATGGCTTCGAAATCATTCCTTTTCACCCATGCGGCGCCTGCCGCGAAGATTCGGGAGCTCGTCTTTGAATACCAAGTCCGCTGTCGTGACCACGATTGTTGCAGTCGTTGACGTCGTGGTGGTTTGCAAACTCCTGATGCACGGCGCTGGACCAATCACCACCAAGCGCTGCCTGCAGGTCGCCGGCCTAGTCGCGATCATGCTGCTCGTGCAAGGAGTAGGCGCGTTCAAGGCTACAGGCATGCTCTTCTTGCCGATTAGCGTGTTGTGGGTGTTCTTGGCCGTCGCCCTGCCGATCTGCGCGCTCAGGCTGCTGCTCGTATCGCGGCGGCGCCCCGTGGAGGCGCCGGTGCGCGGGCTGGCTTGGATGAGCCTAGCCACGGTGCCGCTTTCGTTTCACGCAAGCTTCGTCGAACCATTCCGCTTGATCACCGAGCGACATAGCGTGCCGATTGCGCATGACGTTGGTTGGAGGCGGCCGCTCGTCGTAGGAGTCTTGGCCGACATCCAGTGCGAGAAAGTGCTCGATCACCACCGCGAGGCGGTGCGGCGCGTCATGGAAGCCAAGCCCGATTTGATCGTGCTCCCGGGCGATTACGCCCAAGTTGGGAGCCACCGCATCCCGGAAATCGCGCCCGATTTCCGCGCGCTGCTCGCGCCGCTGGACGCGCCGTTGGGGGTCTGGTGCGTGGCCGGCGATACGGACAAGCCCGCGGATATTTGGCAGCTCATCGAGGGTACACGCGTGCGCTTTCTCCAGGACGAAGTGGTCGAGCTAGGAACTGGAAACGAGCGCGTGCTCCTAGCGGGCATCTCGCTGCACTACGACGGCCCAGAAGCGCTTGCGGCACTGGCCGATCTCGAAGCGCGGCCGGGCGAGGCCCTGCGTTTGGTCTTCGCCCACCGCCCAGATGTGGTGTACGGGCTGGCCCAGGAGTCGCCGGTCGACTTGGTGATCGCAGGCCACACCCACGGCGGCCAGGTGAGCCTGCCATTCTTTGGGCCGCCCATCGTTTCGACCAAGGTTGGGCGGCGGGTGGGCGCCGGCGGCCTGCATGAAGTCAACGGCTCGCTGCTCTACGTAAGCCGCGGGGTCGGCTGGGAAAACCACCACGCGCCGCGCATCCGCGTCCTGTGCCCGCCCGAAGTCAGCTTGCTGACGCTGGCGAGCGCACCTTAATGAGGTGGCCCTCACCGCCGCGGAAAGGCCCGTCCGGGCGGTTTTTCCGAAGTTTCAATAATTATTGAACGTTTCACCCCCCATAGCCGATAGCTTGGGGGGCATGGCTAGCACCCAAGACATCCGCCAAGAGTTCGTGCAGTTGTGGGGCACGATGGGTTCCTTTTGGGGCGTTTCCCCCACCACCGCCAGGGTGTACGGCTGGCTGCTCAGCCAGAGCGAGCCGCAGACCGCGGAACAGTGCGTCGAAGGCCTGGGGCTCTCGCGCGGGGCGGTGAGCATGGCCTGCCGCGAACTGCGCGACTGGGGCCTTGCGCAAGTCGAGCGCGTCGAAGGCTCCCGGCAGCAAGCCTACCGCCCGGAAACCGACCTCGAGAAGGCCATTCGCAACATCGTGGCCATGCGCAAGCGCCGCGAGTGGGACCCGATTCTGGAGCACTTGCGTGAATGGCTCCCCCAGCTCGAACGTGATCGCTCCCCGGATGCGCAGGTGTTTCGCGAACGCTTGCAGCAGATCGAGGGCTTGATCGGCCTCGCGGATTCCATGGCCGAGTCGTTCCTCAAAGGCGGTTTGGTGCAAAAACTCGGTTTGAAACTCCTCGTAGCGAAAGCGAGCGCGGCTCGCGGTCCAAGGAAGAAGCGATGAAAGTCATACTCACTGGAGCGTCTGGTTTCGTTGGATCGCATTTGAAGCCCATGCTGGTGCGCGCCGGCCACGAAGTGCGCACCGTCGGACGCGGCACTGCCAGCGACGTCGATTGGGACCCCTCCCTCCTGGGCAAGGAAGTCGCTCGCTGTGACGCGATCATTCACCTTGCGGGAGAAAATCTGTTCGGCAAGCGCTGGAATGCGGCACAGAAAGCCAAGTTGCGCTCCAGCCGCATCGACACGACCAAGCTACTGGCGGCCTTGGCGGCCCAGCGGCAAAAGTGCACGTTCGTCAGCTCCTCCGCGGTCGGCTGGTACGGCCCGCACGCAAATGGCGAGCTCGATGAATCCTCGGCGCGCGGCTCGGATTTTCTCGCGGACCTATGTCAAGATTGGGAGCAAGCGACCGAAGCCGCGAGCGCTGCGGGCGTGCGCACCGTGCGCGTGCGCACTGGAGTGGTGCTCGGGCTCGGCGGCGGAGCGCTGGCCAAGATGCTGCCGCCGTTTCGGTTCGGGGTTGGTGGTCCCCTGGGCAACGGCAAACAATGGGTCTCGTGGGTTCACATCCACGATCTGTGCCGCCTGTTCCAGTTCCTGATCGAGACTCCCGCCTGCCAGGGCGTGTACAACGGCACCGCCCCCAGTCCCGTGACGATGAGCGAACTCGCCAAGTGCCTGGGGCGCGTGATGCATAGGCCGGCCCTGTTCCCAGTCCCCGGCCCGATCTTGCGCGCCGCCCTCGGCGAGTGCGCGGATGTACTCTTGACTGGCCAAAAAGTGCTTCCGCGGCGCGCGCTGGCGGCGGGCTTCCAGTTCGAACATCCAGAGCTCGAAGGCGCGCTGAGCGAGCTTTTGAGCGGCCCCAAGCTGGCACGAGCCCGCTGAGCTATCAAGCGCTTGCAGCGCGGACGCCTCGCCGCCTTACGGCCAGACCGTCAACAAGAAGCCGTTCGAAAACGTGAGGCCGCCGGGAACGCCCGGTTCGCGGCTGACGAATTGCGCTGCGAACGACGTTCCGGGCAAGAGACCGTTCTGCACCAGGTAGGCATCCGAGAGGGCCTGGCTGTAACTGCCCGTGCAATCCTGCGCGGGTAGAGCCGAACCACCAGACAGCTTGATGGGCATGCGCTGAATCGGCGTCGTCAGACACAAGCCATTGATCACGGTCAAGTGTCCCGGAACGGGAGCGAGGCTCCAGGCCAGGAATCCCCAGCGCTGGTTCACGAATCCGGTCGCGCCGAGGGTCAGATCGCCGGGAAGCGACAGACTCGGACCTCCATCCACCGAGGCCGAAATGCGGCAGCCCAGAATGTTGGAGTTCTTGCCGAACGATGCGTACGGGCATGAGATCGACGTTGCTGCCGTCAGCGAGAGCTTCACCGTGGCTGGATTTGGCACTGGGCCGCTCTGAATTGGGATGCTGCCCGTCGCGTAGTCGGGAGCGCTGTCCGCGTTCAAGACCCCCAGAGGAGCGATCGAGTTGGCAACGTTCCCGGCATCTTTGAAAATCTCTAGGCCCGTCGCGCCAGAGTAGGCGGCCAGTCCTCTCCAGGAGAAGGCGCAACAACCATGTTTGAGCCATCCTTGGCTCAGCATGTGGTCCTCCACTCCGTCGCCGTCGATGTCTCCCGCGCGCGTTGGGAGCCCGCCAAACGTCCACACACTGGGTGGGGCGTCGTAGCGGCGAAGCTGGCTGCCGTCGAAACCCGAGTACACGAACAGACTGCCCGTGTTGTATGGCGCAAAGTACTCATAGGGAGCTGAAACGAGCAAGTCCGGGAATCCATCTAAGTTGATGTCGCCGGCGCTACTTAGCTGAGCTCCAAATTGCGAGCTTGGGGAACCCTGCCAGGCGAGCAGCACCTGCGCGTTGTTGCCGGAGAACACGGCCGCGCGGCCATCCCAGTTAGGAAAGCTCGAGCTGACCGCCACATCAGGCACACCGTCCAAG
>JAKFYL010000216.1 GCA_021730845.1 Planctomycetota bacterium
TGACCATTCCGGCCGACGCCGGATCGCTCGGCCGGAATGGTCAAGTACACCTTGCCCTCGACGCCCAGCGCGTTCTTGAGGTCTACGTTTCCGGAAGAGCGCAAGCGGTGTAGTTGCGCCAGGGCCAAAGCCATGAGCCAGAACGCCAGGCTGCCGCTGAGCACCGCAACCAGCGAGCTGCCCATGGGGCCCATGCCCGAGGAATCGGCGGCCATGCCCCCGATTCCAAAAAAGGTCAGGAACGCGACCATGGTGCGGAAGCTGACGGCGCCTTGCGATTCGAGTGCGTCCGCGCCCCCATCGACCCCATCGGGCACGTCGCCGTCGGCGTCCCCGCCAAGGAGGGACATGACCACCTGCACCAGCAGCAAGACGCCGCCAACGGCTGCAGAACCAAGAAAGATCAAAGGCAGCATATTTGCGTTGGGCCAACCGGGGTTTGGCGGACAGCAGGATAGGCAACCGGCAGCGAGCCGGCCAGCCTAGGATCCGATCCATGCGCTGTGTGAGCCGCCTTGAGTGGCTCGCGCCGAGCGCTAGGATCGCACGGGTCACTCTGCATGCGGAGGCAAGCCCCATGCGGCTGCCCGCGGGCGGCGGGCGGCTTGGGGGCGATTCTTGGGCCCCGGACCACTTCCTTTGGAATCTGGAGCAAACAGGAGTTCGCGTGCAAAAGTTGCTAGAAGGCCGAACGGGTTTGGTACTGGGCGTCGCCAACAAGCGCTCCCTAGCTTGGTCCTGCGCCCAGTCGCTGACCGCAGCCGGCATGCGCCTGGCCTTGACCTATGCGGGTGAGCGCATGGAACGCGGCGTTCGGGAACTCGCCAGCGACCTTCCCGGCAGCGTGGTCCTGCCCTGCGACGTCACCAAGCAAGGAGAAATCGACTGCCTGGTGGAGAACTTGCGCGAACACTTCGGCGGTCTGGACGCGCTCGTTCACGCCATCGCCTACGCCAAGCGCGAAGAACTGGAAGGCGACTTCTTCAACACTTCCAAGGAGGGCTACATGCTCGCGCATGAAGTCTCTTCGTACTCGCTGACCGCCCTGGCGCGCGGCGCCCTGCCGCTGATGGAAGGCCGCAAGGGCTCGATTGTCACGTTGACCTACATCGGCGGCGAACGCGTGGTGAAGAACTACAACATCATGGGCATTGCCAAGGCCGCCCTAGAAGCCAGCGTGCGCTACTTGGCGCACGACTTGGGTCCGCGCGGCATTCGCGTCAACGCCATCAGCGCCGGCCCAGTGCGCACCTTGTCTGCCGCGGGAGTGTCGGGCTTTTCGCAGATCCTGGATCACATCGCCTCGCAGGCGCCGCTGCGCCGCAACATCACGGCCGACGAGGTCGGCGACGTGTGCATGTTCCTATGCAGCGAACTCTCGCGCGGCATCACCGGATCGACGCTGTATGTCGATGCGGGCTACAACATCATGGGCGTCTGACCACTGACCGTCACACGATGCCGCGCGCGACCTATTCGTATTTCCTGGGGGGTGAAGCGCGCCAACCGAACACCGACCTCGAAGTCAGAGACAAACACACGGGAGAGGTCGCTTCGCGCGTAGCCGTGGCCGACCAGTCGGCCATCGAGGAAGCCATCGTCGGAGCCAGCGCCGCGGCGCCAGCCATGGCGCGGCTGACGGGCGGAGAGCGCCAAGAAATACTGAACCACTGTGCCCGGCGCTTTGCAGAACGCGCCGAAGAACTAGCTTTCGATTTGTGCGTCGAGGCGGGCAAGCCCATGGGCGATTCGCGCGCGGAAGTTGCGCGCATGATCGACACGTTTCGCATTGCTGCCGAAGAAAGCGTGCGCCAAGGCGGCGAGGTGTTGCCGCTCGACCGCACGCCGCGTGGCCGCGGCTACTTGGGGCTGTGGCGGCGCTTTCCCGTCGGCCCCGTAGCCGCCATAACGCCCTTCAATTTCCCGCTCAATCTCGCCGCGCACAAAGTGGCTCCGGCCATCGCGGCCGGTTGTCCGTGCATCTTGAAACCCGCCAGCCAAACGCCGATCGGCGCGCTGACCATCGCGGAAATCTTGGCCGAGACATCCTTGCCTCGCGGGGCGTTTTCGGCGCTGCCCGTGCGCGGCCCCCAGGCCGGTGCCTTGGTCACCGACGAGCGCATCAAGCTACTCTCCTTCACGGGGTCGCCCCAGGTGGGCTGGGAACTCAAGCGCCAAGCGGGAAAGAAACGCGTGACTTTGGAACTGGGCGGAAATGCCGCCTGCATCGTGTGCGCCGATGCACAGCAGGACGATTGTGTCGAGCGCTTGGTTTTCGGCGCTTTCTACCAAGCTGGGCAGAGTTGCGTCAGCGTCCAGCGCATCCTGATTCACGAGTCGATCTATGCACAGCTGCGCGAACGGCTGGTACTGCGCACGCGCGCTCTGGTGTGCGGCGATCCCAAGCAAGGCGACACCGCCGTCGGACCGTTGATCAGCGTCGAGGAGGCACAGCGCGTCGAAGCGTGGATCGATGCGGCCGTGAAGCGCGGCGCCAAGCGCCTGTGCGGAGGCGAACGCGATCGAGCCTTGTTGCGGCCGTGCTTGCTGGAAGACGTACCTACGGACGAAGCCGTTTGTGCCAAGGAAGTCTTCGGGCCGGTCGCCGTATTGGCGCCGTTTCGCGATTTCGAGCAGGCCTTGAACGCGGCCAACGACTCCGAATTCGGGCTTCAGGCGGGTGTGTTCACCCAGAACATCGAACGCGCCATGCGCGCCTTCGAACGCCTGGAGGTCGGCGGTGTGTGCATCAACGAGGTGCCCTCCTGGCGCGCCGACCACATGCCATATGGCGGCGTCAAGTCCTCCGGACAGGGTCGCGAAGGCGTGCGCTTCGCGATGGAAGAGATGAGCGAAGTGCGCATGCTCGTGCTGCGCAGAGCACCCGGCAACTAGGCGACGGCGGATTGCCGCCCGAGAGGAGCCTCTAAGGCTTGTCCGACGCGGCCGGGCCGGCTGCGCTCTTGATCAACTTCAACGAGGCCAGGCTGCCTTGGATCTGATCCGACAAAGCAGGGTATTGCGGCGTGCGCACGGTCGCCGTCAGGATCACCTGGTTGGGTCCGGACAAGAAGATGTGGCACAGGCAGGTCACCGACTCTTGCGCACCACGCGGCTTGCCGACATACTCCAGGCGCGCGGCCTTGGCTCCGTCCACTGTCACGATTCCGCTGGCTTTGATCTCGAACTGCGGATTGTCGCGCAATTCGGCTCGGTTTTCCTCGAGCAAGGCATCGATCGATTTGCCGAACAGGTTCGGCAGGCGCAGTAGGTTGAAATTGCCGGCCAGCGCGTCGTCGGGATCGCTCACCAAGTAGGGCCGGCCGTTGCGCCGCACCGCCACCCATCCGCTGGGCAGGTTCATGCGCATGGGAAAGTCCGGCGGCGTCCACTGACCGTCCTTGACGTCGTTGCGATCGATGCGCTCGGGATCGAGTTGCAGCGCGGGCTGCTTGGGCGGTGCCGGGGGCGGCTGGATCTTGGGTACTCCGGTCGTGAGCAGGGCTACCGCGATGACCCCCACAATGGCAATCACCGTTCCAACGCGCGCATTCATAGGCGCACCATCGACCAAAGTTCGCCGGGCGCTGTAGATCGACTGTCCGGTCCGCATGGCGGCCCCAGCACAGCCCACCTTGGAACACAGCGGCGCAGCCGGCTAGGCCAGGCCGGGAAAAGAAAGAAGCCCGAACGGCGCCGCGCGCTGCCTGGTGCGAATCCGGGAATCCGGCGACGGGGCTGTTCCAGGGCATCCGGGCAATTCTTTCTCGCGCGCTCCGTTCCTTGCGCAGGGAACAGCAGCTGCACTCCATATCCAGCCAGCATGGTTCCGAAGATCAAACCGCGCTGCTCCCCTCGTGGCGCGATCGCCGGTGCCGGTTGATGCAATCGCCACGGCGCGATTCTCCTCCCTCATGCTCCCCTATGATTCTTCAGACGCGTTCGTATTCCAAGAGCGATGCCTGGTCCGCCCCCTTGCCCGTCGAGATGGACTCGGAACGGACACTGGTCCTGGCCTTCGGCTCGAGCTCCTACGGCGAGCACTCCAAAGCGCTCTTGGAACTGTGCCAGCAATTCCCGCGCTCCGCTCGCGTAGGCTGCTCGACGGCCGGCGAGATCTTCGGTCGCCGCCTTTTCGACGATTCGCTCACGCTCGCCATCTGCCAGTTTGAGCGCACTTCGATCCAAGTCGCCAAGGCGCAAGTAACCGCGGCCCACGATTCGCACGCGGCGGGCGAACAACTGGCCCGGGCCTTGAACCGCAAGGATCTGCGCGGGGTGTTCGTCCTCTCCGACGGCTTGTGTGTCAACGGCAGCGAACTGGTGCGTGGACTGAATGCGCATCTGGGTTCGCACGTGATCGTGACCGGCGGTCTGGCCGCGGACGGAAGCCGTTTCCAACGAACCTGGGTGCTGGACGAGAGCGGGCCGCATGATGCATGGATCGTGGCCGTGGGCTTTTACGGGGATCACGTGCGCATCGGGCACGGATCCAAGGGTGGCTGGGACTTCTTTGGACCCGCCCGCCGCGTCACGCGCTCGACCGGCAACGTGCTTTACGAGCTGGACGGAAAGCCCGCACTTGCCTTGTACAAGGAGTATCTGGGGGACCGCGCCGCCGGATTGCCGGCCACGGCGCTCCTGTACCCACTCAGCCTGCGCTCCAGCGTGGAGGATGAAAAGACCCTCGTGCGTACGGTGCTCGCGGTCGACGAGTCGCAGCAATCCATGACCTTTGCCGGGGACGTACCCCAGGGCCACATTGCCCAGCTCATTCGTGCAAACTTCGAACGCTTGATCGACGGAGCGGCGCAAGCCGCCTTGCATACGCGCGCGCATGCGCGCCCGGGAAGCGCCGCGCTGCTCTCCATCGCGATCTCGTGCGTGGGTCGGCGCCTGGTGCTGGGCGAACGCACAGAAGAAGAGATCGAATCCGCCCTGGATTGCCTGCCCGACAATACGCACCAGGTCGGGTTTTATTCCTACGGGGAAATATCGCCGTATTCCTCAGGGCACTGCGATTTGCACAACCAAACCATGACGCTGACGACGATCGCGGAAGCGTGACGCATGCTGCATGCACTGCTCGCGCGGCAACTCAAACGTTGCGGCATTGATCCGGACGCACCGCCCACGGGAAACGCGGAATGGCAAGCGTTCTTGGAGCGCATCTCCAAGGCGTACCGCGAAGTGGACGAGGAGCGCTACCTCATGGAACGTTCCTTGGCGGTCTCGTCGCGCGAAATGCTCGAACTCAATCAGTCCTTGCACGACTCCCGCGAGCGTCTAGCCGAGGAACACGACAAGCTGAAGGCGGTACTGGAAGCGATCGGAGACGGTCTATGCGTGCTGGACTCCGCTTGGCGCTTGAAGTACGCCAACGCGGCTGCGCTCCAGATGCTCGGTTGGAGCTTCGAGGATCTGAGTGGCGGCAACCTGGCCGAGCGCCTTGGGGTGGCGGCCGAGTCGGCCAACGAAGTGCGTGACCTCGAAACCGTCGTGCACACAGGCGCCGGCGCTGAGCTACCAGTGTCGTTGCGCATCGATCCGCTGAACCATGCCGGAAGCCGCTTGGGTACCGTGCTGGTCTTGCGCGACATTACCCAGCAACGCCGAGCACGTGAGGAAGTCCTGCAAGCCACACGCAGCAAGTCGGAGTTCTTGGCCAACATGAGCCATGAAATCCGCACGCCAATGAACGGCGTGATTGGCATGGTCGATCTACTGCTTGGAACTCCGCTCAACCCCGATCAACAAGAGTTTGCCGAGACGATCCAGCACTCTGCCAGTGGATTGTTGCGCATTCTCGACGATATCCTGGACTTCTCGAAAATCGAAGCGGGAAAGCTCGAGTTGGAGTGGATCTCCTTCGAACCGCGCGCGCTGGTTCACGAAGTCGTCGAACTCATGGCCGAACGTGCCCAGCGCAAAGGCCTGGAAATCGTAGCCATCGTTCCTCCACAGGTGCCACAGCGTTTGATCGGGGACCCGGCGCGCTTACGCCAGGTCTTGACCAACTTGGTGGGCAACGCAGTCAAGTTCACGGAAAACGGAGAAGTCGTGGTGGAACTGTGGGCCGAAGCGCGCACGGGCCTTGAGCCGCGTTGGATCTGCGAAGTCCGCGATACGGGCATAGGCATTGCGCAGACGGATCAGGCACGCTTGTTCCAGGCCTTTCACCAGGCCGATGGATCGACCACGCGACGCTTTGGTGGGACGGGCTTGGGGTTAGCCATTTGCCGTCGCCTGATCGACTTGATGCGCGGAGAAATCGCGCTTACGAGCGTCGAGGGCCGGGGCAGTTGCTTCCGCATCGCACTGCCGCTTCAGGAAGCAAGCGACGCTGGGATCGGACCGGCACTGAAGGCGCCCGATCTGCGTGGTTTGCACCTGTTGGTGGTGGATGACAATGCCACGAATCGCAGACTCTTGGAGCTGCAACTGGTTCGCCATGGTGTCAGCTTGGAGTTGATCGATGACCCGTTGCTGGCGGTTGATCGGCTCGCGACTGCTCGGCGGCAGGGCACTGCATTCGACGCCGTGCTGCTGGACTACTCCATGCCGGTCATGGACGGATTTGACCTCGCGCGCTCCATACGCGCAAGGGACGAATTCGCAACCCTGCCGCTCGTGCTCTTGAGCTCGATGGCCCAACGCTCGCGGCTGCACGACCTCAAGGCCGCTGGCTTCGCGGCCTGCCTGCTCAAGCCGATTCGAGAATCCCGACTGCTCGATTGCTTGGACGCCGTCTTGCGCGGTCAGCGCGAACGAATGCCTCACGCCCAACGCCCCATGGTGACGGATGGGTCGCTGGAGGCGTCGAACTTCAAGCGCCGTCCTCGGCTGCTGCTGGTCGAGGACAATGCCATAAACCAGCGTGTCGCCCTGCTCATGCTGCGGCGCTTGGGCTTTGAAGTGGACGTGGCCGGCGATGGCCTCGCGGCGCTGCGCGCCGTGGGCAGCCACCCCTACGAAGCGATCCTGATGGACTGCCAAATGGCGATCATGGACGGTTTCGAAGCAACGCGCCGCATACGCTTACTCAAGACCGAGTCTGCGCGCATCCCGATCCTGGCCATGACGGCCCACGCCATGGTCGGCGACCGCGAAGCATGCATAGCAGCCGGCATGGACGAGTACTTGACCAAACCCATTCAGCTCAAGGTCCTGCAGGACGCGCTAGCGCGCTGGGTCCCATCGAAGACGCGTCAGGCTTCGTAACCGCGCGCGCCTACCGTCACTCCAATTGCTTGGGCACCGCCGCGCGCACCTTGCGCTTGTGTGCGACGTACTGGAAAAGCATCGTCGCGATCGAACCCAGCCC
>JAKFYL010000154.1 GCA_021730845.1 Planctomycetota bacterium
CCTGCGCCCTGGGCGCGGTGACCACGGTTTGGGCCTCTTGCGGAGCCTGTAGGCCGAGCGGGCTTGGCGCGCAAAGGGTAAGGACCAGGTTGGACAGGTAGGCTTGGAGGAAAATCATGGCAAGCTCGAACGCATGAGCTTAGGAAAGGTTCAGCGCGAGGCAGACCGGCCGCGAGCCCGATCCATTGCTTTTCGCGTAACGCCAGGCACCGAGGTGCATCCAAGGACACACATGAAATCCACCCTTACTATTTGCGCGACGCTGTGTGCCTTGCTAGCCGGGGCGTTCGGCTCGGCCTGCGGCAGCCACTCGCGGACCAGCGCCCTTGGCAACTCCAAAGCTCCCGTTCCCGGCGACGGCCAAGCCGGCGCTTCCATCGCGACACCCGCGCCCAGTGCAATGCCCAGCGAGAATTCCGCCATGGTCCAAGTACGCCTATTCGACGCTTCTGGTCTCTTGATCGGCCCCATTTCCGTGCCCAAGGTCGTGAAGACGGATGCCGAGTGGCGCAAGCAGCTTACGAGCGAACAATTCCAGATCGCGCGCGGCGCGGGCACGGAACGGCCCTTTTGCGGCACGTTGCTCGACAACAAGAAGGAAGGCGTCTACGCCTGCGTGTGTTGCGCGTTGCCGCTGTTCCAAAGCAATGCCAAGTTCCATTCCGGTACCGGGTGGCCGAGCTTCTTCCAGCCCATCTCCAAGGAAAACGTACGCAATGTGCGCGACGACTCCCACGGCATGGTGCGCGTAGAGATCTTGTGCGAGCGCTGCGACGCGCACCTGGGGCACGTGTTCGACGACGGCCCCGACCCCACGGGGCTGCGTTACTGCGTCAACTCGGAGTCGCTGCGCTTCGTCGACGCCAGCGAGCTCAAGTCCTTGGCCGATCCGCTGGCCGCGGCAGCGACCGGCTCCAAGACGAACAGCTCGGCCAACCAGGCTAGCGCAGCCGGCGCAGCGAACGCCGGCTCGCCGCAAGCCAGCCTGGTCATCGCCGGAGGCTGCTTTTGGTGCGTGGAGGCCGTGTTCGAAGAACTCGAAGGCGTGAGCGAGGCGATCTCAGGCTATGCCGGAGGAACGGCCGAGACGGCCAACTACAAAGCCGTGTGCAGCGGCACCACGGACCACGCCGAAGCGGTGCAAGTCCTGTACGACCCTTCCAAGATCCGCTTCGAGGAACTTCTTGCGGTGCACTTTGCGACCCACGATCCAACGACGCTCAATCGCCAAGGCGCGGACGAGGGGCCGCAATACCGCTCGGCCATTTTCTATGCCAACCAGGAAGAGCAAGAGCTGGCCAAGGCCGTGATCGACGACTTGACCGAGGCCAAGGCCTTCAGCAAACCGATCGTGACCACGCTCGAGCCCTTGACCAACTTCTATCCGGCCGAGACCTACCACCAAAACTACGTGTGCGAAAACCCCATGCAGGGCTACGTGCGCGGCGTCGCTTTGCCCAAGGTCGAAAAGGTTCGCGCGAAATTCGCGGACAAGCTGAAGGCCACTTCGCCGCTGAAACGCTAGTCTCAAAGTACGCGGCGAACGTCCTCCCGATGGCGGGCGCGTACGTCCAGGACACCTTTGGACTCGGGCGGCGAGGTGGCCGCCAGCTCAGCATCGGTCTCCCTTGGGCGCTTCCAGCCGGGAAGCGCTTTCATTGGAAAACGAGAAACCCGCCAAGCACTTGCAACTTCCAGCGTGCAGCCTGGCCCAATGCCGTGGCTCACCGCCCCATTGGAAGGACACACCCTTCCTTCAATCGCGCCCCCTAGCCATACGGGGAAACCGCACTAGGATCAGAAGTGTCCGTACCGCCATGAGGCGTTCGCTGGTCCATTACCCCTGGAGGACGAATTCGATGCGCAAAGCTTCGGTTGTCGAACAGCATCTTTCGGAAGGACGTACGGGGCCAATGTTCGCAAGGGCCCTCGCGGCAATTGCGCTCTCTTCGCTGTGGATCGAATCGGCGAACGCGCAGTGCTTGCAATTCGAGAAAACATTCTCGGGTTCCGTTGCAGAGCAAATCAGGGCCATGACGTCCGATGGAAGCAACGCGGTGTTCGTGGGCCACCTTGGGGCAGCCGATCCATTGCCAAGTCTGGACACGTGACCCGGCAAGCCAGTTCACGGTCAGCCTTACGAACGGCTTGGTCCTTGCCCCCTGCCCTTGATCGGGTTCTGAAGTTCGACCGCGAAAGCCGTCGGCGCACCGGATCACAGCTCGCGGGCCATGTTCGGTGCGCCGATGCCACACATCAGGGCACGTACCGAGACACGCGCGGGAACCTTCCGAATGCTCTTCCATGAAGGGAGCCTGAAGGCATTCCGCGTGTTCTGCAGCGCGTTGACTGTGCGGCCCAGGGCGTGTGCTCTCGGAGGACTGGCTGTGCGGATGTGAAGGAGTTAGACTTGGGTGGTGTGGCGCGGAGTCGGTTTTTCCGGAGGTTGATTCCAATCTCCTCCAGGAAAGCGCCGGGTGCCCGCCACGATCACGATCTCTTGAAGTGCATGCTGCCTTACAGCTTCGCTTCCGTCTCGCTTCATTCGACGACGCGGCACCTCGCTTAGAAGCACCCACCCCGACCAACGGTACTTCCCATGATTTCACTGCGCGTGAGCGGCATTCTTGCCGTCATGTTGTTCGCCACCTCCACGGCATCGGCTCAGGTCACTCCTGTCGGCCCCTTTGTGGGCACTCTCTCGGAAGGATTCGAGAACGCTTTGGTAGGAGGAATGACGCATTGTGTCGAACCGATTGTGTTCAGCAATATGGGCTCGCTGTGCAGCACGGGTAACCAAGGCGCCGTAGTGGCCGCATCCGCGGCCTCCAGTTGTTCCATCCTAGCCCACTCCGGCCTTTACTTTACGCTCAGTACGAGTGGTTATTACACCTATACTTTCGCGCAGGACGTTGCCAAGTTCGGAGGCTACTTCGCCTCCCACACAGTCTGGTCCGATGCCACGTTGAAATTCTACGACGTGAACAACGCACTGATCGGTACCGTCACCGCAAGCATTCCAGCGAATTGCTCGTGGAATTGGCATGGTTGGCAATCGATCGGCCCAGCGATTCGCAAAGTGGAGGTCATTGGCCCGAGTCCATTCAACGGCCCCTTCGTACTGATGGACGACATGGAAATCGTCATCAGTGGTCCATGTGAGCCATCGGTGATCACGTACTGCACGGCACAACTAAGTTCGAGCGGATGCACAGCGGTCATGAGTTCGACGGGTACGCCATCCCTCGGCAATCCCTTGGGGTTCCAAGTCACCACCTCGAATCTCGAAATGGGCCGCGATTGCCTGATGTTTTTCGGCACCACCGGACCGAATGCCTTGCCCTTCTCCGGAGGCACATTGTGCCTTTGGACTCCACTGTATCGCATGCCCCTATCCAACTCGGGCGGTGCGACGGTTTGCTCCGGCTCGCTGAGCCGAACACTGGCCGACTTCTTGGCCCACCCGCTGGGCGGCCCGTTGATCCAGTCTTTCGTGCAGGTCAATGCCCAGGTCTTCACCTACGATCCGCAGTCCGCATTCGGTCGCAATTGGAGCGGTGGAATTCAGTTCAGAGTATGTCCGTGATCTGCCTGGCTCCCTCAAGCCCTAGTGCCCCATTGCGCAACGCTTGCGGAGCGTCGATTGCTTGCAACGCCCGAGCCGGCATGAAGTGATTCTGGCGCGGATCCCTAGGCTTCAAAATGAGGGGATACGAAACCTATGCAAGCCAACTTAGGGTCGTCCTGGCGCCGCTGGCCACTCCCCGGGCAGTTGGCGCCCGTGAGCTGACGCTGCCGCCGAGTTTGCTTGCGTCCGACCCTTCGCTCACGGCGCGACCGTGAACTCGATCGCGTCGCTCATCCCGACGTTATCGGGCGCGGCGAAGCCGTTGTCGCGGCCTAGGAACTGCGCCCTGACCGCCGTTCCGCTGGTCAGGGGATTCGCGGCCAGGAACGCTTGGGTCATGGCGAACACGAAGATCACCATCGACTTCACCGAGCGCGCCGCCGGCATGGTCCGGCGGCGCAAGAGCAGGCTCTCAGCGCGTCACGCCGATCTGCGAGAGCAGCCAGGCGTACTGGAAGGCGCGATCGCGCCAGCGGTCGTAGCGGCCGCTGGCGCCGCCGTGGCCGGCGGCCTCGAGCTTGCACTTCAGGAGGATCGGCTCGTCGTCGCGCTCGAACGTGCGCAGCTTGGCCACGTACTTGGCGGGCTCCCAGTACATGACCTGCGAGTCGTTGAAACTAGTCGTGACGAGAATGGCCGGGTAGTCGGTCGCGACGAGGTTGTCGTACGGGCTGTAGGAGAGCATGTAGTCGAAGGCCGGCTTCTCGTTGGGGTTCCCCCACTCGAGGTACTCACCCACAGTCAGCGGCAGAGAAGCATCCATCATCGTGTTCATGACGTCGACGAAGGGCACGGCGGCGTGCACGGCGCGAAATAAGTCCGGGCGCTCGTTCACGACCGCGCCCATCAGCAGCCCACCCGCGCTTCCGCCCTCGATCATCAGGCGCTGCTTCGAGGTCCAGCGCTCGCCGATCAGGTGCTCGGCGCAGTCGATGAAGTCGAAGAAAGTGTTCTTCTTCTTCATCAGCATGCCGTCCTTGTGCCACTGCTCGCCCAGCTCGTTGCCGCCGCGGATGTGCGCCAGGGCAAACACCACGCCACGGTCGAGCAGACTCACGCGCAGCGGATCGAACGTCGCCGGCATCGCATTGCCGTAGGAGCCGTAGGCGTAGAGCAGGAGCGGCGCCTTGCCGTCGCGCGCGACGTCGGCGCGGTAGACGATCGAAATCGGCACTTTGACGCCGTCGCGCGCGGTCGCCCACAGGCGCTCGGCCTTGTAGCGCGTGGGGTCGTAGCCGAAGACCTCCTGCTGCTTCTTCAGCGTGCGTCCGAGCGTCAGGAAGTCGTAGTCGTAGGTGCAGGGCGGTGTGGCCGGCGACTGGTAGGAAATGCGGAAAGTCGCCGAATCGAATTCGGGCACCGCACCAGCGAAGGCGGCGTAGACCGTCTCGGGGAAGGCGATTTCGCGCCAGCTCCCGGTCGCGAAGGTCAGCACGCGGAAACGGCTGAGCGCCTGGAAGCGTTCGCTGACGACCGCGTAGTCGCGGAACACGTCGATGCCGCTGACGAGCACATCCGGGCGGTGCGCGACGATCTCGCGTCCCGCAGAGAGGTCGTGCGCGCCGACCGGAAGCTCGACCACGCGGAAGTTCGGCGCATTCTTGTCGGTGACCACGTAGAAGAGCCCATCGCGGTGTTCGATCTGGTAGCGGTGGCCTTTCGCGCGCGGCAGCACGACCGTGAATTCTCCACGCGGCTTGGCTGTCTCGAGCACCCGCCACTCGTCCGTGTCGGTCGAGCCCGAAGCGGCAATGAGGTACTTGCGATCGCGCGTGCTTCCAAGGCTCAGCCTGAATAGCTCGTCCCGTTCCTCGAAGACGAGTTCGGCGCTGCGGCCGAGTTCGAGACGCCAGAGCTGGTTCGAACGCTTCGTGACCGCGTCCTCGGTCACGTAGAAAATGGTCTTACCGTCGGCCGCCCACTCGACCGAGGTCACGCGCTCCGCCAAATCGGCACGCACCGCGCCGCTAGCGAGATCTTTGACATGCAGGGAGAACTGGCGGAAGCCGGTCACGTCAGTCGAGTATGCAAGCTGGGTGTGGTCGTCGCTGACTTCGCGCGCACCGATCCCGAAATAGGCCAGGCCTTTGCCCATCTCGTTCGCATCCAGCAGCACCTCCTCGCGCGCGCTCTCCTCGAACGCGCCGCTCGCAGCGGCCTTCTTGCGCGCCTGGATCGGGTACTGCAAGCCCTCGACGGTGCGCGAGTAGTAGTAATAGGGCCCGTCCTTCACCGGCACGTCCATGTCGGTCTGCTTCACGCGTGCGACGAATTCCTGGTAGAGCGACTCGCGGATCGGCGCCAAGTCCGCAGTCATCGCCTCCGTGTACTCGTTCTCCGCTGCGAGGTAGGCACGCACGTTCGGGTTCTCCTTCTCGCGCAGCCAGAAGTACGGGTCATTGAACTCCCGACCGTGCCACACTTGACGGTGCTCGACGCGCTTGGCGATGGGAGGTTGCGTACCGTCGACGGTGGCACAGGCGGAGAAGGTCAAAGCGAGGAGAGTCGAGGTGAATCGTGCGCGCATGGAGGGACGGAGGGTTTGAAGCCGGCGCCTTGAAAGCGGCGCGAAGGGTGAGGAGCCTACGGGCGCTTTGCTGCGCGGCCTAGCGGCGATCACCGGACGCCGAAAGAACCAAGAAATCGCGCGTACGGAGCTAGGCTCCAGCCTCTACGATTCGCGAGATAGGTAGCCTTCCCCTCCGCGCGTGCGAATTTTGGAGGGGAGAGCCTGGCTCCGTACCCTTGAAGGCCGGTATTGCTACCGGGCTTCGAGACTTACCTGAGCTGCGCTGCCCACCGTGGGCAGGTTCGCAAGTCCTTGCGACAGCTGGTCTAGATGTTGGAGCGGGCGAAGGGATTTGAACCCTCGACATCCACCTTGGCAAGGTGGCGCTCTACCACTGAGCTACGCCCGCGAACGTGAACCGAAATTCCGCACTGCTGCGGGTGGCCAAGAGGCCGCCTGCTGCACTGGGGGGTGCAGAGGATAGCACCCAAGGCGCCTGGGGCAAGTCCCTAGCTGGGCGAGCGCGGCTTGGACTTGGCGCGCCCCCCTGGGCGGGAAGGGCCGAGCCCTTGGGCACGAAGCAAGCCTAGATACCCAGGCTTTGCAGGAACTGGACGCTGTTGAGAATCTCTGCCCGGCCGTGGCGTGGGTCGATTTCCAGAACGCGCAGGGCGGCCTTGGGCAAGTATTCGCCGATCAGCTTGAAATCGATCTCGCCGCGGCCGGGAGGCATTTCGATCTCGTCCTCGCCCGCGTCCTGCAGGTGGATGCCGATCAGGTGCGGGACATAGCTGTCGAGCCACTCGCCCTGGCCCGGTAGGCCTGCGCGCACGCGCCATTGGATGCGCCCCATGTCGTGCCAGTAGCCCAGCCCCTTGGGCGCCAAATCGCTCAGCACCCAGCCCATGACGACATACGAAAGCAGATCGTCGAGGGCGAACCCCGGTTCGATCGCGAATTTCACGTCCGGGAAATCGGACATCAGCCGGTGCAGCGAGCGACACAGGTTCTCGGCCGGCTTGGCGGCCCTCTTGTTCATGCGCTGCACGAATCCGCGCACGACTTCACGCAGGGCATCGCTGGGCTCTTCGCGCGTCAAACGCGCGGCAAGCTGATCGGCTTCTTGATTGAGCTTGGAATCTTGGATCTCCGATCCGCGGATGATGACCA
>JAKFYL010000308.1 GCA_021730845.1 Planctomycetota bacterium
GGCCCTGGCCGCCCCCCAGTATTTCGCAATTTTGTTCACGGCCCCCCGAATCCGCCTGGATCTGCGTCATGAATACTCATGCGACCGCCTGCCCGGCTCGGGCGTCGGAACTTACAATTCCGTCGCATTCCAGGAGGCTCGCTTTGGACAA
Organism: Planctomycetota bacterium; assembly: GCA_021730845.1. Taxonomy (GTDB): domain Bacteria; phylum Planctomycetota; class UBA1135; order UBA1135; genus JAKFYL01. The sequence continues at coordinate 152 of JAKFYL010000308.1, forward strand.
ACCCCTCGATTCGTGTGAGCTCGAAGACCCGCCCGGGCACCCCGCTGGTGGGTCGGTCATCAACCACATCCTCGAGACTTGCCGTTGGGCCCTGCTGCGGCGCATTGGGCGTCGGATGGGCGCGCGCCTTTGTGCGCGGATCGAGGCCGAGGACATCCTTCAAGACAGCTTGACCATCGCCTTGCGCGTTCTGGGTACGACCAGCGCGCGATCCGCGGAGGATTTCTTGCGGCTTAGCGAGTCCATCGCCAAGCGGCGCATGCAGCACGAAGCGCGGCAGGGGCGCCTGCGCTCGGCTTTGCCTTTGGAAGCAGTGGGCGATCAAACTGGCGAACCAACGGCTCCGACCTTGGCGCCGCAGATGCGGCCGCTCCTGTGCGAGATTGCGAGCCGTAGGTCGGATGTCTCGGCCGATCAGCAGTGGGCCTTGCTGCTGCGCACTTGGCTTGGCGCACCTTGGGATTCGGCAACCGTCATTCTCAACCGCGAAACTTTCGACGGCGCCGAGCGACTGTACGAACGCGCGCGCGGCGCGATGCGGCAAGCGCGGCCGGCCTCTTGAGCGCACATTTTCTTGTCGTCCTTTCAAGGCGCGCAGGGCACTTGGTGCTCCTACGCGTCTTCCCGCACAGGTGCTCGAGTGCTGCTTTTGGCCGCGGCTGTGTAGCCCGAACCACAGGACTGTGTCCGCACGACTCTCTTTGGGCGGGTACCGCTGCTTGACCCAGCAAGCGCGAGCTTCCGCGGGTATGGCGGGTGAGGTGCCGATGCGCCCCACCCGCCCAGCAGCGGTTACTGGAAGTCGACCTCGAAGGCGTTCGAGACGAATTCCACTTTCGTTTGGTCAGGACTCATGACCACGAAGGCCAAGTACAGCTTGTCGGGGTACTGGTCGCCGAAGTAGCGGTCCAGCACGAAGCCCGGAAGCGTAGCTAGGCCATCTTCGTTGGCGTCCAGAACATCGAGGAATCCGGGCATGTGTCCGCCGGCCGCGATGCGCAGGAAGTCGCGGGAGACCTTGGTCAATGCCAGCGGAGTGGTGGCTCCGAAGTAGGTCGAACTCCCCAAGTTCTGGCTCACCAGCACTCGGTACGGAAATCCGGCCACCGGACCCGCGGGCATGTTGGGATGATTGCACAGCGGAGCAGGAATCGAAATGTCGAGCACGACTTCACTGGCGCCGGTGCTCGTACCCTCGGGCACCGTCAGCTTGGCCAGCGGCGTGCCCACGCCGTCCGCGAGTTGGATCGCTGCCGCCGCCCCACCTTGGATACCGCGCATCACGACATAGGCATTCGTGACCGAGGCTTCGAGCAGTTGCGACTTGGCGCTGATCACGGCCGCGACTTCTTCGACTTCCGCTTGGGAGATGTCGGGGAAGTCACTGGCGGAGAAGGTGATGGACTCCGTCATGCCAGCACCGTTCTGGACTTGGAAGCTAGCACCGTCTTGCAAAGCGATCGTGTCGCCGTGGTCGAACTCTTGCGTGCTGAGCCGGTGGGCCGGCACGCCGAAGCTGGCGGTCTGGGTATAGAACGGCACCGAAGCCAGGATGTTGGATCCCAAAATCGATGAAAGAGGTTGACACACGTGGTGGGCCAGGAGCCCGGAAGCGCCGGCGACCAGGAGCACGGCTCCGGTTGCCAACGCGCGTTTTTTGGTTCGTTGCATGTGAAAAAGACTTGTTGATAGAGATTTGTAGAATGCTTGGGAACATACGCAGTGCGCAGGGCGGCTTGTGTTCGCCCTTCGCGTCGGCATAGCTCGCTCGGAGCGAGCGGGGATCTCCGAAGCATCTAGCTCCGCGGTGGTGGCGGCCTGGGAGCAGCTCGATCCAACGAAACAATGACGCCGCAAGGCGCACTGGCCTCGCAGCGTTCGGCCAACTTCAACCGCACCTCTTTGAGAAGGGGCAGAAACTGGCGCGGCCCAAAGGCATGCAACTGGTCGTCGTCGTGACCACCGCAGCCGCACGCTCCGGTAACGATCACGCCCGGCTTCGCCACGCTGTCGCCAGTGCAGCAAGCTTCCAGCTCGGCGGAACAGCAACAGGCGCCTTCTTCGCAACAACCCACTTCCGAGCGCAGGGCCTGGGCCAACCAGGTCGTTCGCAGGGGGAGCCCGGAAATCGAAACGGCGAGCGCCGCTAGGATGACCAAGAACCGAGCCATACTTGGATGATAACGCCAGCGTTTGCGTGCTTCAACCGGTGCGCGTACTGTCGCGTAGCCTCATCAGGCGGGCGCGCAAGTTAAGGACGAGTAGTTCCCTCCCATAGGCGAGCGGTCCTAGCAGTCCGTGGTGAAAGTCGCGTAGCGAGGCGAAGCGCGCGTTCGCCCTGCAAGGAGCGCGACAGCGGGGCGGCGGAAGCGGCCTTCCTGGCCGCTGAGCACGACCCGACGAGCGCGACGCCGCAGGGTGATCGCGCGCAAAGCCGCAGTAGCTACTTTCACCACGGACTGCTAGGCCAAGCGTAGATGCAGACTTCTCCACCCGGCAGCGTGCCCTCGAAGGTCGAAACCAATTCGTACTCGCGCGTGAGGTGCCGCCAAAGGTCCGCGGAATGTTCGCGCAAATCGCTCGGCGAGGTTGCCACGACCCAAAGCGTCGGATGGCGATTCTGAAGCTGCACCAGTTCGGCTAGGCTGCCTGCGGATTGCCAGTCGGTGGTGTACATCTGGTCATAGACTTTTCGAGCGCGGCCCACGGTGACTACCGCGGTGGGATCGACCGCTTGGCTTTCGATCCAGGCTTTGGCTCCGGTGAAGTCTTGCTTGGGTCCCCACGCTCGCGCCAACCCGGCGGCGCAGATGCCGCACGCAAGACTGAACAGCGCGCGCTCGAACCCTATGACCAACTCGCCAAGCACTTGCGGCCGAAGGAATAGTCGTACCCAGCAAGACAGCCCGCGCACGAAATGCAGGCTCCCCACGCCCGTGGCCGCAAGCAACATCGGGTGTTCCAGGATGCCCAGGGCTAGCAGGCTCGCCAAGACCAGCAGCTGAGCACCAACCAGTAGCCAGCGCGACAGGAGGCCTTGGAGCAGAAAGCTGCGCGCGCCCAAGATCAGAGCGACGACCAATAGAGCAAGTCCTACAGCAATGGCCCAAGCCGGTTGACCCGCGCGTTCGAACGGCAGCAGATGCCACAGTTGTTGGGCGCCTTTCCATCGGGCCTCTGGTCCGATGTGGCGTTGGGCTTCCAAGAACGTATGCAGCGCGTGCGGCAAGACCGGCGCAAGCGCCAGCAGAGCCGCGAAACCGGCGCCGAGCAATGCGGCCGCTGGTATGCGGCGGCCGGGACTGCGCCGCGGGCAAGCTCTGCTGCCAAGGAGCGCGATGTAGACGCAGGCGTGGGAAAAGCCCACCAGCAAGGCCATGGGGTGCAGCCAGACGGCAAGCCCCATCCACAAGCCATAACGCAAGGCGCAGAGTTCCGGGCGGAGTGGTTTCGACCCCAAGAGGCGCGCGAGTTCGCCCGTGGCTAGCAGCGAAAAGCACAGCATGCCGGTGTGGCCGCTGGCGTGCTGGGAGAACCAAACGTGGGGCGCGCTCAGTGCAAGGATGGCTGTCGCCCAGAAAGCTTGCGTGCGCGGAGCAAAGAGCAGCGCTACACGCCAGAAGGCAAGCACGCTGGCAAAGCCCAGCAGCAGCGCGGGTGCGCGCAGCGCTGCGCTGCTCGGTCCAAAGATCGCCAGGCTGGCGCGTGCGAGCAAGGCGTAGCCACGCTGGTCGCCCGCCTGAGAATAGTCGCACCACAATTCCAGAGCGGAGCTATCCCGCGCGAGAAGGAACAAGTCCACTTCGCGGACGGATAGGTCCGAGGACAGCCACATGAGACGTGCCAGCCCGGCAACGATGAGCAGCACCACCATGGCCGCGCGCTCGCGCAGCGATCCATAGGGAATCGCGTGCGCGAGTTCGGACGAGAGCGGTTGGTAGATCGCTCCGTCATGGCGCGAGGCCATTCGGCGCACTGCGAACAGGCCCAAGCAACCGGCATGGACCAGCGTGCCTTTGAGTACCCAGGTGCCTTGCACGAGCCATGCCGCGTGCGAAAGCTCGGCTGGCGCAATGCGCCGCGCGAACCAGTGCGCCGGCAGGCCGAGGCCCACCAAGATCACAACCAACGCTAGCGCCAAGAATCCACGGGGCTTCACGGACGATCCGGTGGGGCGGCTCCAGGCGAAAATCGTAGCCGGTTGGCGCGGCAACGGCGAACAGCTGCGCTAGGATGGCGCCGAGGAGAACCGATTGAGCCAGGCAGCGGAGATTGCATTTTCAGAGGCGGATTGGGAGCGCCTGGCCCAGATGCGCCAAGGTTTCCTGGAGCGAGCCACGGAGGCGAACTACTGGAAATCGAGGCGCGATTTGCAGCTCTACGAGGCGACGTTCGCCCAGCGTATCGCCTGGAAATGGCGCGCCGTGTTGGCCGAGCTGCGCGGCAGAGGGTTTGTGCCCCAGCCAGGCCCGGTGCTGGACTGGGCCTGCGGGACGGGAGTGGCCGCAAGGGAGCTGCTGAGCCCTTGGCCCACGGGCGCTGCGCCTCTGATTCACTTTCACGATCGCGCGAGCTTGGCCGAGGAGTTCGCAAAGACGCGCCTGCTGCAAGTCGCTCCGACCGCGCGAGTGACGACTGGCCCTGTGCCCGAGACCATGGAACCGAGCGTGCTGCTCATCAGCCACGCGCTCTCGGAGCTGCAGCCGATCCACCTGGCGGGCTTGATCGAATTGGCCCGAAGATCCTTGGCTGTGGTGTGGATCGAACCGGGCGATCACGACACTTCGCGCCAATTGGGAGCGGTCCGCGAAACGCTGCGACAGGACTTGGATTTGGTTGGTCCCTGCACGCACAGCGAAGCTTGCGGCGCGTTGACTCCCGAAAACGCACGCAACTGGTGCCACTTCTTCGCGGCTCCCGATCCAAGTGTGTTTCGCAGTGCTCACTGGCGCAGCTTCTCGAAAGAGCTTTCGATCGACCTGCGCAGCGTGCCCTACAGCTACATCGCGTTGTGCCGCAAGGGCACGTTCACGCAAGCTTCCGGCTGCGCGCGCGTGCTCGGCAAGCCGCGGCTGCAAAAAGGTCGGGCCATGCTCGACGTCTGCGATCAGCGAGGATTGCGCGAGTCAATGCTGCTGGAGCGGCTGTCAAAGCCCCATTTCAAGGCCTTGGAAAGCTTCGATTCGCGCGCGCTGGTATTCCGCTGGGAGGAGGCCGGCGGCCGCGTTCAGTCCATCTTCGAAGGACCGGAGGGGAAGGAAACGGCCTGACGGGCTGGGGCGACCCGGGGGCACGGAAGACTTTTCGCGTGCGACTCGGGACAACTAGGTAGTGGTCGCTTTCGTCGAGCTGCGCGCTTACACAATCGTGCGTCTACCCGGTACATTGAAGGGCCGCAGGTCGCGCTCCCAGCGCCGTGCGGCACTGCGTGTTGCCCCGCCTCGCTTTTCTGGTTTCTTGCACATGGCTCGCTTTCGCAAGCTGCGACGGCGGCTCCGTTCCCAGGGCCCAGACTCCACACTTCGTGGCCTGGGAGAAAGCGACGCGCGGCGAGCAAGTCCAGGTCGAAGAGTTGCGGGTCGAGTCGCCCGGGTTGACGGACACGCTCAAGTCGATGGAAGTTCGCTACTACCAAGACTCCAACGACAACGGCGTTCCCGAGGATCCGGAAGTTCGGTTCATGGTGGAGTACGTATCGCCGACCGCCTGTGCTGTGCTGCGCATCGATGGTCCCAAGTTGGAGACTGTGCAAGGGCTCAAGTGCCGCCTAATCGTGACCTTGTCGGGCGGGGTCAAGCTGTACTCCGGCTGGCGCCTGTAAAGTTCGAAGCCGCGTAGAAAACCGGCGCCGGCAGTAGCCCGCCAGTTCCCAGGGCAGCGCCGCCTGCGTGGCGCCCATTGCGGGCCTTTCCCTGCACCTACCCGGAGCTCAGCTTGGTTGCGATCAACCGGGCTGCGACAATGCCCGCCTTAGCCGCCTCCGCGCAAACCGCTTCATTTGGCCATGCAAGACTTCGAGAAACTGGGCGTTTTCTATTTGGGTCGGGAGTACGACCTGGCCGCGTCCGCCATCAAGCCCGAGCCCCTGTTGTACGACGCCAAGGACCTCACCACGCACGCGGTGTGCGTGGGCATGACCGGCAGCGGCAAGACCGGTCTGTGCATCTCCTTGCTCGAGGAAGCTGCCATCGACGGAATTCCTTCGCTGGTCATCGACCCCAAGGGGGACATGGGCAACTTGCTGCTCGCGTTCCCCGGACTCGCGGCGCAGGAGTTCGAGCCATGGGTGGATCCGGGCGAAGCCCAGCGCAAGGGCAAGAGCGTGCCCGAATTCGCGCGCGACACGGCCGCGTTGTGGAGCAAAGGGCTCGCGCAGTGGGACCAAGATGGCGCGCGCATCGAGCGCTTTCGTTCCAGCGTGGACGTGGCCATCTACACGCCGGGGAGTTCGGCAGGCCTGCCTATCACGGTTTTGCGCAGCTTTGATCCGCCGGCGCCGGAGGTCATGGATGACGCCGAAGCGCGCTCGGAAAAGATCCAAACCGCCGTGGGCGGTCTGCTGGCGCTGGTTGGAATCGACGCCGATTCGATCAAGAGCCGCGAGGCCATCCTGCTTTCCAACTTGCTCAGCGCTGCATGGCAGGCCGGCACTGGACTGGCTTTGACGGACATCGTGCGCCAAGTGCAGAGCCCGCCCTTCGACAAGCTCGGCGTGCTGGACCTGGAGAGCTTCTATCCAGCCAAGGACCGCGCCCAGCTCGCCATGTCCATCAACGCCTTGCTGGCCTCGCCGGACTTCGCGCCGTGGCTGGCAGGCGAGGCCTTGGACGTGCAGCGTTTGCTGTGGACCCACGAAGGCAAGCCGCGCATCTCGATCCTCAGCATCGCACACCTGACCGACGCCCAGCGCATGTCGTTCGTGACCGTGCTGCTCGGCGAAGTCGTGGCCTGGATGCGCCGCCAAAGCGGGACGGGCTCCTTGCGCGCGATCCTGTACATGGACGAAATTTTCGGCTACTTCCCGCCGACGGCGGAACAGCCAAGCAAGCGACCGATGCTCACCTTGCTCAAGCAAGCGCGCGCGTTCGGCCTGGGGGTGGTT
>JAKFYL010000188.1 GCA_021730845.1 Planctomycetota bacterium
AACGGCAACGGCGACATCCAAGGCTTCTACTCCAACGGCCAAATCGAAAGCCTAGGCCAAATCGGAATCGCTTCCTTCGTCAACGACAACGGCCTGCGCGAGATCGGCAACAACCTGTTCGCCGAAACCCCCAACAGCGGCACCCGCACCGTCAGCCAAGGCGCCCAAGGCAAAGCCGGTGCAGTCGTCGGCGGCGCACTCGAAGGCTCGAACGTGCAAGTAGCCGAAGAATTCGTGCGCCTCATCGAAGCCCAACGCGGCTTCCAAGCCAACGCCCGCGTGATCACCACCACCGACGAAGTCCTCGGCGAACTGGTGAACCTGCTTCGGTAAACACCGTGAGCTAGCGTCTGTTGCCGCGACCGCGTAGCACTTCCTAGCGCTCAAGCCTTCAAAGGCTGCCTCAGCTACGTTGGCAAGGAGGGTTTGCCTTCCAACGCCTCGCCGATCAGCGGCGGCCGAAGGCCGTCCGTTGCATCGGCTTGTTAGGCGCCCTTCTCCTCACCCGCGCTTCCTCCGCCGGGTGGCAGTCGGAGCCACTGCGGCGATGGCTCTGAGGGCACGATTCACTGCCGCCGCATCGGAATACAACTGGGCCACATCCGGCTCCAGCACGACCACGTTGGAGCCCAGCGCGTATCGCTTTGCGTACTTGCCGCGCACGCCTCCGGAGAAGTCGTATTCACTTCTCATGCCGTTCCGTTGATCAGCCTTGGGTTTCGCCATACTTTCGCCTCTCGCTCTTGGTGGCCTTGCGGGCGCTGATGATCCGAATATTGTCGCCTCGCTCCGTGTGTACCACAACCACGAGCCTTCCTCGGTAGGACAGGCCAAGAAGCACGAAGCGATCCTCCTCCCGCGAGTGCTCTGGGTCTGGCACCGTGAGCGACATCGAATCCGCGAAGGCCGTCGCCGCCTCCTCGAACGAGACGCTGTGCTTCTTGCGATTCAGGGCGTCCTTCCCTGCATCCCATTCGAACTGAAGACTCACGCTGCTATGTCCTTCTTGCTCCTTGTGCGTCCAATGCCCTGCCGATCAGCGGCCGGTCGAAGGCCGGTCCGCATTGGCTCGTTGGGCAACTCCTCCAGGCGCCTTGGGGACTGGCGAGCCCCCCCATGCCTCCAGGTTTTCCTCGAGCGCGACAGCGCCGCTGGTTGGTTCCGGATCGACCGAATGGCGAGGGCGTCGGACTGCTACGCCTCATTGTACGCTCGCTCAAGGGCCGCTACGTCGAGCTTCACCATCGTCATCATGGCATCCATCACGGCCTTGACCTTCCTGGGGTCGTTGTCGCGGATGAGCTCGATGAATCGCCTCGGCACGATCTGCCAGGAGAGGCCGTACGGGTCCTTGATCCATCCGCACGCCGTAGGCTTCGCGCCGGCCCTGACGAGCTTGTCCCAATACTCGTCAACCTCGTTCTGATCCTCGCAGTCTACATAGAGCGAGAGGCCTTCGGAGAAGGTGAAGTACGCGCCCCCGTTGTAGCCCATGAATACCTGACCGCCGACGACAAACTCGGCGGAGGAGATGGGGCCATCCTTGCCGGTGCGGGCGACATTCCTGATCTCGGAGTCCGGGAACGTGGCAGTGTAGAACTGCATGGCCGCTTCCAGCTGGTCGTTAAACATCAGAAACGGTGTCACCTTGGTCATCGGAGCTTGCCCTCGCTGTGGGGTGATGGTAACCAAAGATCGCATACCCGCCGTGAGCTTGTGATAAGCCCCAACCGGAGGCGCGCGATCGTACTGTCTGCCCAACTTCGTGTTGGGCAAACCTGCATAGATACTGCGATCGCGGAGAGGCGGTCCGCCCAGTGTGGATTTGAAAGGAACCGCCCCAGCGACGCAAGGTGCCACGAGTCCAAGTGAAACGGCACGACGCGCGCCAGGCGATGCTCAGCTTTAGACGGACCGGCCAAACATCCGGCGCGGTTCGTGCGTTGTGCTTGGTACGTTCCCGGGCCGGTGACGGCAGGGCGTGGCCGAGCAGAGCCTGGGTGCGCGTCGTCAGTCGCCGAGAAGGCGGTCGTCCGGCGCTTGGACGCCGGCTGGGCCGCGATTCAGGATTTGGGTGTAGATCATGTCGTAGGGACGTCTTCTCTGCCAAGCAGCTCTTGCATGATGCGGATGTCGCTACCGGCTTCACGCAAGGGCGTTGCGAAGGAGTGACGCAAAGTGGGGCGGGTCGCTTGCTGCGAGAGTCTGACCGTGCACGACCCTGCGCGGCGAGTCGGCGTGGGGGGTAGGGCAAGCTCGCGACAGCCAGGCTCCTGCGAGCCAGGGATCAGTCTTTCTTCGGTTGACGCAACGCCTGGGCCAGGCCTTCGAACATGGCGGCGAGGGCGCCCGCGCTCTCGGGCGGAGCGTGGATGCGCAGGCCGCCGTCGCGAGCGCGCTCGATCGAAAGGCCGGACAAGAGTCCAGCGAGGGAGCCAGAATCCGCGGCTTGGCCGTGTTCGTCGGCTCCTGCGAGCGGAGTCGCGCGAGCCTCTTCGCGCGCGGCGACTTCCTCGAGCTCGGGCACGGCCTCTTGCTCGGGGTCCAGGTCGGGGAGATCTTCATCGGCTCTCCTCAACTCGGCCGACGCTTGGACGGGCGTGACCGTGCGCCGGATCTGCTCGAGGAACGTGCCGGAGCGGTCGAACTGGACCTCGTCGCTCGTGCCGTCGAAGAGGCCGCGGAAGAGGGCCTGCTTGTCGGACACGAGGCCGGCGATGCGCTCCTCGATAGCGTCGCGCGCGACGATGGCGTAGACCTCGACCTTGTCCCTTTGGCCGAGGCGATGGATGCGCCCGACGCGCTGCTCGAGCACAGCTGGATTCCAAGGCAGCTCCAAGAGAACGCAGGCGTTCGCCGCGTGCTGCAGGTTGAGGCCGACGCTGCCCGCGTCGGTGGAGAAGAGAAGTCGCGCGTTCGGATCGTCGTGGAAGTCCACCAGGTTCTGGACGCGCCGGCGCGAACCTTCCTGGCCGGAGAAGAACAGCGCGCGCTGGCCCGCGTCGGACAGGAGATCGGAGACGGCCCAGGCGGCGAGCTCCAGCATGCGCCGCCATTGGCTGAAAACGACGACTTTTCGCCCCTGGTCGATGGCGAGACTCTCCACGAGCGAGCGCAGCTCGGAGAGCTTGGGGGAATCGAGCGACGAGAGCAGGCGCTCGGAAGGCTGACGGCCCACGATCGTCGGCCATACCTCGACGAAATCTACCAGCGCGAGCCCGTTGCAGATCTGCCGTTGGCGCGCGAGGAGCTGCATCAGGCGTAGGAACTCCTGTTGGGTGAGCGCGCGCCGCTCGCTGATCTGCGCCAATGCACGAATCGGCCGGCTGAGCTCGTCGTGGGCCTCGCGCTGGGCCAAAGTGAGATCGATCGGGATGGTCGAGTTGGTGCGCTCGGGGAGCTGGTCGAGAACCTCGCGCCGCACGCGCCGCAGAGTGCAGGGTGCCAGGCGCGCGCGCAGGGTCTCCAGGTTCCGCGCGCCCACGATCGCGCGCGTGCCGTCCGCCGCCTCGGAGTGCAGCGGAACGAGGCGCCACTTGGGTTCGAGCGCGTGGTCGTCCACCCACTCGACGATCGAGGCCAGCTCGTTCAGTCGGTTCTCCATCGGCGTGCCGGTGAGGACCAGGCGCAAGCGCGGCTGGAGCCTTTTCACCGCGTGCGAGGTCTTTGCTTCCCAGTTCTTGATGCGCTGTGCTTCGTCGAGGACGCACAGGTCCGGCGCCCAACGCTCGACCAGCGCGAGATCGCGCAGGAGCTGCTCGTAGTTGGCGATCAGAAATCCGCGCTTGGTGCGCTCGTAGATCCGCGCCCGCTCGGCTTGAGAGCCGTCCACGATCGCGATCGGGGCCTCGCTCGTTGCCTGCCACTCGCGCAGCCACTGGTTCTTCAACGTGGCCGGCACGAGCAGCAGACCGCGCTTCACGATTCCGGCCCCGAAGAGCGTGTGGCTGGCCGCGATGGCCTGAACGGTTTTTCCAAGCCCCATGTCGTCGGCGAGCAGGAGCCGGCCCTGCGTGAGGAAGCGCGCCACGCCTTCGCGCTGATAGGGGTAGAGCTTGCGCTTCAGACCAGCGAGCTCCTGTTTCATGCGCGGCGCGGCGGCGCGCAGGGCGAGCACCAGCTCGAGCCTTTCACGCTCCTCGTCGAGCCGCGCTTCCAGGGCCGGGTCACCTCCGGCGGCGAAGCGAGCGAGCTCGCGCACCAAGGCGAGGCGCCGCTTTGGATCGTCGGTGAACGCGCTCGCGAGCACCCAATCCGCGCCCACTCCGGGCGTGAAGCGCTGCGCTATGGAAGGCAACCGTGACTTCGAGACGCCCGCGGTCATGAGCCGCACGCGCTCCAGCCAGTCGTCCGCCCCCAGCAGCGGGCGCAGCGGGACCCAGGCCAGGCGAGGCGCGCGAACGACCGCAGTCTCGAGCAGCGCACGACTCCAGACCTTCGGCTTTTTCGCGAGCGCCTCCAGCACAACGAGCAAGTGCTTGCACAGGCCGAGCGAGCTGCGGCGAAAATCCCGGCAACCGCAGCTTGCGCGCACTGGGTCCAGTCCCCAAAGCAGCGTCCGATAAGGCCGGGTCGAGCTTCCCCGCGTCCGCGTCTCGTACTCGCCAAGCGCTTGACGAGCCGGCTGCCGAGCTACTCGCAACTCGTCTCGCTCCGCGAAGTCCCGGCGTCGTTTCAGGGCCTCTAGCGCTTCCCGGCGGACGCTCCAGTCGGCTTTGGCGTCGAGTCGCAGCACGTGCTCGGCCATGAATTCGGCGGGTATCGCGCCGAAACTCCGGCGCGCCATCCCGACAAGCGTTGCTCGCGCTTCCTGCTCCAGCCCTTGTTCCGCAAGCGCCTCAACCGTCGCCTTTCGCGTCCGATCCATGCTGTGCTTCATCGTAAGAGCGCGGATGGTAGCCCAAGGCTCGCACTTGCGCCCAGACGTGGCTCGGATCCGCACAATCACGGCGGCATCGGCCTCGGATCTCCTTCCTCGTTCACGCTGGGTCAAGGCGCGTGGAAGACAAAGCCGGCGTGTGCTTCTGGCCAACGTCTCTGCCGCTCAGCCGCGCGCCGTCTGCGGTGCGTCAGCTGCTGCAGCTTGTTAGCCCGAGCCTTCTGGCAATCTCCTCTGCCAAACGGCAGGATCTCGATGAAGGTGCAGGACAGCGTGTACGACGACACGGTTTGGTTCGAGTGAGAAGTAGACGCCATACGGAAAGCGGTGCAGCAGTCCGCGCCGATACCCGGGGACGACCTCGGGGAAGTGCCGCGACGACTCACGGATGCGGCTGAACAGCACATCTACAGCATCGAGGAACCCCGTTCCGAGCCCCTGACGCTGCGCCTCGTACCAGGCGAAGATCGCAGCGAGGTCGATCTCCGCAGCTGGGGTGAAGCACAGCGACGTGATCATGTGTCGCGGTCACGACGGCGAAGAATGCGCTCGCGCACCTCCTCCCATGGGCTGACCTTTTCCGGAGCGACCCTGTAGACGTCCTCCCTCCTGCGTAGCTCCTTGAGGTGCCATTCAGGCACGGGCACTCGTTCAGGGTGCGCAGCAATGCGATCCCAAAGCGCCTGGAGGTAGTCGATCTGCTCATCAACCGGCAACTCGTCGAATCCAGGCGGTGGTGATCGGACCGGGTCAACCATGACCGAGATTCTACCACTTCGGTGACGGCCCGAGTCCTTCCACCCTGCCAGCCTGGCCATGGTCCGACCGCTTCGGTCTAACGTACCGGCGTTCAGCTGCGAGCGCCAGACCGAGCGCAGCGAGGGAGGGCGGTCGTCAGCTGCAACGGCTGGTTGGGCAGCGCGGCGTCACATCGGCGGTCCGCTGTACGATCCGCCGGTCACTTCGCCAGATCGGACGTCGACCTCGAAGCCGTACCAGGCACCATCAACCCCTTCAGGAGCGTACGCCTCCCCGCGGAGGAGGTGCCCGTCCAGGGCTAGTCCGCGGAAGCCATCCCAGGAGATCCGCCGCGATCGCCAGGCTGTCCCTCGCGCGTCGAGCGCCTCCAACCAGAGCCCGTTGCTCAGCAATACGAGCGGCTCTCCGGGAATCGGTATCACGTGCTCGATCTGCGCACCGAAGTGTCTCGCGAGAAGGCGCGCCTCCGGGTCGACGACGTAGGCTGTGCCTCCCGCGACGACGACGAGATGCCGGCCGTCCGGGTGTTGGAAGACCTCATCACAGGACGACATGCCTCGCTGAAAGTTGCCCATCCACTCCCCGCTCGTCGCGAGGAACTTGACGACAACACCCTCAGAATGTGTACCGAAGCCGGTCGCGCTGAACGGCTGCGCGGCGGGGCCATAGGCGGGCAGCCCATCGAGAATCTCCCACGTATCCGACATCGAATGGTCTGCCCAACGGTGGGCTTCAGGCGCTCCGCGCAGCGAGCACCGCGAGCGCAGCGGAGTCGCCTGCAAGCCGGGTTGGGCCGCGTTGAGTGTAGTGCGAGTCAGTCAAACCAGAAATACTTCCAATGCGGCTGTGACATCTCGTGAACCGCATACCACCCCTGACTTCGTTCTAATTCCTCGGGTGTGAGCAACAGAAACCAGGCAGTGTGACTGAAGATATGATGTTCATCGCCCGGATTGTACACGACCCACTCGCGCGTGCCGAGGTTGTCTAACAAAAATCTTGGCTGTTCAAAGAAGAGATTGTAGGCACTCTCGCTGAGCGTGTAATGAAACTTTTCAACCCCCACCACATCGGGATAGTAGTCTTTCCACATCGCCAGAAGCGAAGTGGGGTAGCGGCCATATTCAGCCTGGTACGCTTCAATGTCGCGGATGAACTCGCGGCTGCTGATAATTGCATGATTTCTAGTGAAATTTGTCATCGGGGCAGCAAGCGTGAGTTGAAGCACTGTTACCGCCATCGGTATGAGCACAAGATAAAGCGGCACGGGACTGAAACTTCCACTTTCTGCCTTTCTCACCACCCTAAGTTTGGAGAGTGTTCTCGACAGACTAAACAGCCCTAGGGCAATCGTAATCAACGCCAAAGAAATACCAGCGGTTGCGAAAGCCACAAGCGCAACCGCCAGTGCGACAATTATGGATGCGATCACCGAAGCGAGCGCAAAGTAGTATCTTCGCGTATGGAGTGGGCGGTTTTCCTTTCGTCGTATCTGTTGCCGTGATTCGTACACCAGCCACAAGACACCGATCGGAACAAGGAGGAGTCCGACGATTGCACCGACTTGAGCCATCGTCGAAAGAGGCATCGCCAAACTGTCGTACTGTCC
>JAKFYL010000346.1 GCA_021730845.1 Planctomycetota bacterium
GCTTGTGAGAACTTGAGCGCGCGCGTGCCGACGGTGCTGTGTCCGCGGGTGCATCCGCGCCAAGAGCAACTGCTGCGCGCCGAAAACCTCGAGCGTCTGGGCTTGGCGCGCATGGTACTGCCGGGCGCGCGCCCCGACGCGCTGCGCGAGGCCGTGGAGCAGGGCCTGGCCGCCGAACCGGATTGGTCCAAGTTGCCGCCCATGGATGGTCGCTGGCGCGTGTGTGCGTCGCTGGGAGAATTGCTAGACCTGCCGTTTCAGCCGCCCGTGGGCGCAGCCGCACCCGCGCTACCGCGCGGAGCCCTGTCGCGTAGCCCATGAACGGCGCCAAACTAGCCTACTTGTTGAAGGTCTTCCCGAGGCTCTCGGAGACCTTCGTCCTGAACGAGATTCTCGGCCAGGAAGCGTTCGGCACCAGGATCCACGTGTACTCGCGCCGCAGGCCCTACGACGAGCCGCGGCACGCAGAGCTCGCCCGGCTCAAGGCCCAGGTCGAAATCCTTCCGCCCAGCAAGGAGATCGACCCTTGGTCGGTGCTGTTCGGTTCAGCGAGCGTGGGCAGCGATTTGTTCGAACGCGTGCGTTCGGCCCTGGAGACCCTGCGCTCCGTCGAGCATCCACGCCTGCCCTCCCTCATGGTGGAAGCGCTGTGGCTCCTGCCGCGCATGCGCGAACGCGGCATTTCCCATGTACACGCGCACTTCGCCAGCGATTCGGCCATCACGGCCATGCTCGTGCAGGCCATCGGCGGACCCAGTTTCAGCTTCACCTGCCACGCCAAGGACATCTACCGCGGCACGGTCGATCCGCGGCAGATCGCCGCGCTGCTGGAGCGCTGCTCTTTCGCTGTGACCGTGTGCGATGCAAATGTCGAGCACCTGCGCCGCATGGTGGGATCGGAGCGCGCCAGCAAGCTCCGGCGCCTGTACAACGGCGTGGACCTCGCCAGTTGGACCAGGGTCCCCGCGCAGCGCGAGCCGGGTTTGATCTTGAGTGTTGGCCGGTTGGTCGAAAAGAAAGGTTTCGAAGTGCTGATCGACGCGCTGTCGATCCTCAAACGACGCGGCACGAGCTTTCGCGCCGCGATCATCGGCGACGGCGACCAACGCGCTGCGCTGGCCGAACGGGCGCGCAACTTGGGGCTGGAGCACGAGCTGACTTTTACGGGGGCGCTGGATCAGGATGCAGTGCGTCAATGGATGGCGCGCGGTAGCGTGTTCGCCCTGCCCTGTCGGATCGGCGCCGACGGCAACCGGGATGCCCTGCCCACGGCGTTGCTCGAGGCACTGGCGGCCGGGATTCCCTGCGTTTCCACGCCCGTGACGGGGATCCCCGAGATTCTGGACCACGGCGCGGCCGGCGTGCTCGTCGGGCAAGACGACCCGCAGGCCACGGCGAGCGCGCTGGAAGCTCTGCTGGCCGATCCGTCGCGGCGCACGGCGCTGGCCCGGCGCGGGCGGCAACGAGCCGAGCAGCTATTCGACGCCGGCAAGAACGCCAAGGAATTGCATGCCTGGTTTGCCGGTGTGCATGAGCGGGAGCCCCAGCGATGCGCGTCGCCTGCGTGAACGCGGATCCCGGAGTATCGCCCCGGGACAAACCAGACAAGGGCGCTTCGGTTCACGTGCAAGCCATGCGGCGCGCCTTCTCCGAGTGCGGCGCCACCGTCCTGGAGTTCGAGCACAAACGCGCGTCGGAACTGACACTGGCCTTGGAAGAGGCGCACGCAGGCGGCGCGCTGGATCTGCTGTACGAGCGCTACGCGCTGGGCGCGGACAGCGCGGGGCGCTTTGCGCGGGCCCATGACGTACCTTACGTCTTGGAAGTCAACGCGCCGCTCTTGAGCGAGAAAGCGCAGCACCAAGGCCAGGGCTTTCGTGCCGGCGACCGCGCGCGCGAGGCGCAGATCTTTGGGCGCGCCGATCGACTGCTCGCCGTTTCCAGCCGGGTAGCGGCCTATGCGCAAGAATTGGGGGTCGCGCGCGAGCGCATCCTCGTGCGCGCCAATGCCGTGGATACGCGCCTCTTTCGGCCGGGTGACCGCAGCGTGCTGCGCGGCTGGGACGTGCCCGAGACTGCGGTGATTCTGGGCTTTCATGGCCGGCTGCGCGCCTGGCACGGATTCGAGCGCATCGCGCGCTCGGTGCGCGCATTGAGCGAATCTGGCAAGGATGTGCGGCTGCTCACCGTGGGCAGCGGCGAATACGCAGGCATTCTCGCTGCGCTCGGTCTAGCCCACTTGGGTCTGCACCGCGAGTGGGTCGCGCACGACGAAGTGGGCCAGTGGGTAGCGGCTTTCGATCTCTTGGCGCTGGGATACGATGGCAGCTTGGGCGATTACTTCTCACCACTGAAATTGGCCGAAGCCATGGCCTGCGGGGTCGTTCCGGTCGTTCCGGATGTCGGCGACCTGCCGCGCCTGGTCGTGCACGGCCAAACCGGTTGGGTCTACCAAGCAAAGGACGATCACGCCCTGACGCAAGCGCTGGCGTATTTGATCGACCGACCCTCGTTGCGTGCACGGCTGGGAGAGGCAGCTTCCAAGAGCGTGCAAGGTTCTTCCTGGACCGCAATCGCCGCCGAACTCTTGGATTTCGCCCGCCAGCAAGCAGCGCTACGTGCCACGCGCCCTGGAAAGGGCTCGCGATGAAAGTCCTGCTTCGACTGTTCGAGACTTGGCCCGTTTTTCGGCGCTTTTGGCCGAACTTGCGTCCGCACGCCTGGCGGCTGGCAGCAGTGCTGGGCTTGTCCGCGGTCGTAGTCGGGCTACAACTCGCCCAGCCCTGGCCGATCCAGTGGGTATTCGACAACGTGCTTGTGCCCCAAGGCGGCGCAGCTAGCGATCCCACGCGCGGCGTAATCCTGGCGGCCTTGGCCATGATCGGCATCATCGGCCTGCACGCCGTGGTGGAAATGGTGGTCAACGTGCAGACGGCCCAAGTCGGCCACGCCGTGGCTCGCAGCTTGCGCCTGCGCACGTTTCGGCACTTGGGACGATTGTCCCCGCGCTTTTACGCCGCCAACAAGTCTGGCGACCTGCTCGTGCGCCTGGTCGGTGACGTGTCGATGCTCAAGTCCATGCTGGTCGAGGCGAGCACGGATTTGATCACGCGCACGTTGTGGGCGTTAGGTACGGTCGCCGTGATGCTGTATGTGAATTGGCGCCTGTCCTTGGCGCTGTTCTTGATCCTGCCCGTGGTGCTCGTGGTCGTGAAAGTGCTTTCCGCGCGCATCCGCGCGGCCACGCGCAAGGCCAGGCGCAAAGAAGGCGACATGGCGGATTTCCTGCACGAAACCATCGCCGCCGCGGACTTGGTGCAATCCCTGGGCCGCGAGGACGCAGTGGCGCGGCGCTTCGCGCGCTCCAATCGAACCAGCGAGCGCGCCGGGCTCAAGGCGGCGCGCCTGGCCGCGCGCATGGGTGCGTCCGTGCACTTGCTGCTGGGTGTGGGCGTGGCCGCCACGCTGCTGCTCGGCGGCCTGGCTGTCATCGAAGACCCGCAGGGGTTCAAGCCTGGCGAATTGTTGGTGTTTTTGGCCTACGTGCGCGGCCTACTCAAACCGGTGCGCTCAGCCTCGCGCAATTCCGAACGCATCGCGCGCGGCGCCGCCTCGGGCGAGCGCATCTTGGAAATCTTGGATACACCCATCGCCATCGCCGACCGCAAGGATGCGCGCCCGGCGCCGGAGTGGCCTCGTAGCCTGGAGTTCGACGACGTCACCTTTCGCTACGACGACGAATCGGACGCGTTGCGCGGCTTCAGCGCGCGCTTCGAACGCGGTTTGCTGACCGGGCTATTTGGCAGGAGCGGAGCAGGTAAGTCCACGGTCACGGCTCTGGCCGTGCGCCTGGAAGACCCGCAGTCCGGTGCCGTGCGCCTGGACGGCCAGGACTTGCGCGATCTGCAACTGGAGAGTTTGCGCGCACGGTTTGGGGTGTGCCTGCAGCGATCGGTCTTGTTCGGCGACAGTTTGCGCGAGAATCTCCTCTTGGCCGATCCAGAGGCGAGCGACGATGCGCTGTGGCAAGCGCTGGAGGACGCCGGCGCCGCCAGTTTCGTGCGCCAACTGCCTGCGGGCCTAGACACAGTGCTAGGCAGCTCGGGCGTGGGCACCAGCGGCGGCCAGGCGCGACGTCTGGCCTTGGCTCGCACGCTGCTGCGGCGCGCGCCCGTGATCATCGTCGACGAGCCCTTCAGTGGACTCGACCGCGAATCCGCCTTGAAGGTGCGCCAGACCCTGCGCGAGTGCGCCAAGAAAGCCATCGTCATCGTCATTGCCCACGAACTGGATTGCCTGCCCATGTATGACCACGTGATCTTCGTGGACCAGGGGCGGGTCCTTGGGACAGGCACGCACGCCAGCTTGAGTTCGAGCAACGCCGCATATCGCGCGACCTTCGAGCACGCCTTGGAGACCGCCCTGTGAGCCCCTTGCGCCAGCGCCAACGTGACGTTTGCTTGCTGGACGGCACGCCCGATGCCGCGTTGCGCCCGCCGACACTCGATGCGTGTGTCGCCCTGGTGAACCTGCACTTGCTCGCACGCGGCGCTGCTCGCGCGCGAAGCGCCGAGTGGATCCACGCGCGTTGGAAGCCGGGTGTTTCCGTAACTGCTGCGTTTCAGGTCGAGTTCGAGGACGCCAGCTCCCATTGGGTGTGCTGGAAGCGCTACGCCGACGACAAGGCGCTGCACTTGATTCAACGAGGACTAGCCGCGGAAAACGCGCGACCGAGCGGCTTCTTCTTGGCGCGCTGGGCCGCCATCACCGAGCAGTCCACGGTGCTGTGGACTCCGCCCTTCGACCGCGAATTGCCCGGACTCGAGTGCGTGCTGGACTTGTCGCGCACGCGCAGGTTCTTTGCCGAACGCGATGTGTTTCCCGGGCGCGGCCTGCGCACCCAATCCTCGATCGCCCACTGGGTGCGCTACAAACCCGAGCGCCGGGCGGTCGTGGCCTTGGAACTGCGCTTGCGGCCCGTGGGCGGCGGCGAAAAGACCCAAGAAAACGTGTTTGCCCGCATCCATCCTCCAGAGGTTGCCAGTTCCATCGCCGCTGTGCGTGCCAGCCTCTCCAGCGTGGCGCCCGCTGGACTCATGCCGCGCTGGCTGGCCTTTGAGGAACGGCGCGGCATTTCCTACGAAGAAAGTCTGCCGGTGCGCGCCTGCGAGCCGGATCAGTTCGACCACGCACGAGAGGCAGGACACATGCTAGGCGTCTTGCATGGACTGACGGCGCCAGCGGCTCCGCTCGTGGCGCCGTTCAGCCTGGCGAGCCTAAAGCCCATGTTCGCGCACGATGCTCGCCTTCTGGCGGCGCTTGGAGAATTGCCCGCCGTGGAACCCGATGCCGCGCACTGCCTCGTGCACGGCGATTTCCATCCCGACCAGGTCGCACGCAATGAGGCCCAGGGAACTTGGCACCTGCTGGATTGGGACTCCAGCGGCGTCGGGGATCCGCTGCGCGATTGCGCGACGTGGATCGCCGATCACCTCGCCGAGGTCGAGCACGCTCGCTTCGGAATGGCCACGGAACCGCTGCTAGAGGGCTACCGTGAAGCAGGCGGCGGCGCCTTGGATCTCGCGCGACTGCGCACGATGGTCGCGCAACAGTTGGCGCACCTTGCGGGCGCCACGCTGCGGCGCCTGGAACAGGGAGCACATGATCGCGCGCTGCTGCTGCTCGAGCGCGGGCGCGCGCTGTGCGAAAAGATGGTTCCACGCGCATGAAGGTGCAAGCAGCACATACGCGCAGGTGGCTGGACACAGCGGAACGCTTCGAGCGCTTGGACGTCGCCCGCGACGGCACGATCCTGGGCCGCATCGCGGATGCCGAGGGAAGCGCTGGAACTCCGCTCTGGTGTGCCTGGCAAGGCGAGGCGTGGAACGAGCTGCGTTTGGAACAGGACCTCGAGCTGCCTTTTTCGAGTACATGGTTGGCGCACGCACAGGCTGGCGCACAGCTTCTGGCTTGGCGTCCCGGCCGGCGCGCTGTGGCGCGCCTCGTGGCACGGGAGCAGAAATCGTCCTCGGTCGTAGTCAAGGCCTTTCGACGCAAGGGGCTGGAAGCCAAGCTCGCGCGGCAACGCGAAGTTTGGGACCACGTTCGTCGCGCGGGCGTGACCGTCCCCGATTGGATCGGAGCGCACACGGACGACGCGCTGGTGATGTTTCAAGATCTGGGTCAAACGCGGCCGCGCCTTCGCGCCGCGGACGACGCCCTGTTCCACGATCTTGGTACGTGCGTCGCGGCCTGGCAGGCCCGGCCCGCACCTCCAGCCGTGCCGACGCACAGCGCGAGCGACGAATTGCAGGCCATCGACGCCCTGGCTCACAAAGTGCTCGCGATTCGCGGCGCGCTGCCGGAGCACTTCCAGCCGCTTCGAGACGAATTGGGGTCCAAGGTGCTCGCCCAGGCAGCGGGCCCACAGGTCCTGACGCATCGCGATTTGCACGACGGCCAACTCCTTTCCTTCGCCGGCCGTCTGGCGATCCTGGACTTCGATCTGGCGTGCTGCGCCGACGCTGCCTTGGATCTTGCCAACTTGAGCGCGCACCTCGAACTGCGCGCCTTACAAGGCGTGTGCACCGTGGACATGGCGCAGGCGCTGCAAGCCGCGTTGCTGGCTGGATACGGCGACGGCGGGGCGCAGTTCTCGAAGCGCCTAGACCTCTGGCGCCGGGCGACCTACCTGCGCCTGGCTTTGGTGCATGCCCTGCGCCCCCCATGGAGCGCACTCGTGCCCATTCTGCTCGACCGCGCTCGACCCACGCTCCCCTGAATGCAACACCATGCGAACCACCAGGCTTTCCTCCCTGTTCTTCTTCGGCACCGTTCTCACGGCCGGCGCAGTGGCTGCGCCGTCGCAAGCCCAAGACACTGCCGCTGCCCCCACTTCGGAGCAACCGACGGCGAGTCAACTGCGCGTGGGCCAATGGGTGCAGGCCAAAGGCAAGTACGAAAAGCCGGTCTTTCGCGCTGACGAGATCGAAGTCTTGCCGCCTGAGGACAAGGAGACCTTGATCGGGGTCGTCGAACGCATTTTGGACGCGGATCGATTCGTGCTGCTTGGGCAGCAGGTGCACCATTCCTCGAAGACAGAATGGAAAGACCTTGCGCCGTCGAAAGTGGAGGGCGCCATGGTCAAGGTGACCGGTCGCTTCCACGACGCCAAGAAGTTCTCCGCGCGCGAGGTATCTTCGCGCGCGGAGAACTTC
>JAKFYL010000179.1 GCA_021730845.1 Planctomycetota bacterium
TACGGTACCAGGCTCGAATCCAACACTTTTGGTGCCAGGCTCGTTTCCAGCGCGCGTCCCAACGCGCGCTGGAAACGAGCCTGGCACCAAAAGTGTTGGATTCGAGCCTGGTACCGTACCGACGGATTCGAGCCTGGTAGCGTACCGACGGACCGACGGATTCGAGCCTGGCAGCGTACCGCCGTACCGACGGATTCGAGCCTGGCAGCGTACCGACGGACCGCAGCACCGACGGGTACTAGCACCAAGAGTTGTTGAGTACTTCGCCCATGCCGCCGGCGCCGGGCACGATGTAGCCCTTGTCGTCCAGGCCGCGTTCCAGGGACCAGTGCAGGCCTGGGGCCGCGGCCAGTACCTGGTCGCTCGATAGGCCCCGATCCAGCCGCGCCGTGTAGATCGACAAGCGCTCGAACTTGGCCAGCACCACGCGCAAGTATTCGGGTGTAGCGATCATCGGCATCGTGATGATCGATGCTGGTACTCCGTAGTGCTCCAAGTAGTGATCTACCAAGCGAACTGTCGTGGCGCCGGTTGCGCCCATGGGGTCCGGGATCAGCAGGATCGCGCCATCGACCGAGCCGCCGACTTTCGATCCCGACAAGTCCACGCCTAGGATCTGGCCGTCGGGTGCGCTGCGGCGCGCCATGTTCAGGTGGTCAAGACGCAGGTTCTCGCTGGGCAGCAGCCCCGCGAGCACTTCGAAGCACACTTGCGCCGGAACGATGCCGGCACGGATGACGTCCACGACCACGACCTTGACTCCCGGGTCGAGAACGCGGCCGCGGTAGAACCCGTGCACGGGATGGGCCGCATGCATGCGCGTCGGCAGGCGCACTTCTTGGGCCGGAAACTCTCCGCCGACGACAGCTTCCAGCAAAGAGCGGTAGACGCCGCGTAGATTGGGAATCATCTCCCCCAGCGAAGTGCTGGGACTACCCAAACGCGCCAATGTGGTTAGCAACAAGAGGTTGTCGAGCACGTGCACGCGCGGGCCGTAGTGATGGCCCAACTCGCCGGCTCGGACTTCGGTATTCATCGCAGGAAAGCTCACTCTCCAAGCCCGATTTCTAGGAGGCCTGAGGAGCGGACAGTTCCGCCAGGCGTACACCGCTCTCGAGCGCGGCCACCAGTCGCGGCACCTCGCTGGCCGGTGTGGAACACAGAGCGATGCGCACGGCACCCTTCAGGGGCACGACGAACACTCCTTCTGCCTGCATCGACTTGGACGTGCGCTCGGCGTCCGGCGTGAACACGGTCACGAAGAAACCGCCTTCGTAGCGCGGGTATTTCAGGCCCTTGGCTTGGGCTTGCTCGTTGAACGCCTGCACACGTTCGTTCAACAATCGGATCGCGCGTTCTCGCTCCGCATCGACGCGTGCTTTCAGGCTGGGATTGGCCAGGATTTCCGCCACGGCCAGCATGCCGGCATGGTTGCAATTCGACCACGTTCCGCGGCAAGCGAAACTCAAGGCGCCCTGCAGCTCGCGGCGCCGCTGCTCCTGCGGCGCGAGCGCCACCAAAGCCCCGATTCGCGCGCCGTACTGCGCGAACGCTTTGGATCCGCTCCAGGCCACGAGCACTTGCACCGAGTCCGAAAGCTCCACCAAGGTTCGGTTCCAGGCCGCGCCCGATTTGGGGCCGAAGCTCGCGTAGGCCGTGTCCAGCAATAGGATGATCGGTCCCAGCGCACTCTTCTCCCGCAGCACGGCCGCCGTCTGCTCCAGCTCCGTGGCGTCGAGTGAGTATCCGGTGGGGTTGTGGCAGGGCGTATTCAGAAACACGAGCGCGCGCCCTTGCCGCGCGAGCACGCGCTGCAAAGCCTCGGAAAAGGCCTGGACGTGAAAGCGACCGCGTTCGTCGAAGGTCGGAAAGGTGGCCAATTTGCGGCCGGTGTGCGCGGCGATGGTCTCGTACGGCCCCCAGTAGAAATGGCTGCTGAGCAAGCTCATGCCGGGATCCAGGAAACTGACCGCGGCCAAATTCAACGCGCCGGTGCCGCCCGGAGTGGCCACACCGATGGCTTTGGACTCCGCCCCGGTCCCGGAGAACACATCGGCGATGACTCCGCTCAAGAAAGATGCTTCGCCTGCGATTGGAGCGTAGGCCGCGGCCCTGCGCTCGTCGACGCGCCGCAAGGCTTCGCACACCGCGGGCAAAGTCACCAGCAAACCGGCATCGTCGGTCAACGCCCCGAGGGTTGCGTTCAAGATGCGCTCGCCGGCCTTGGCACGCCGCGAAGCTTCGGCGTTGAGAGCAAAGATGGGATCGTCCCCGGCGCGGCTCTTGGCCGAAGGGGTCAAGAATTCATGCGGGGCGGCAGAGGTCATTCCGCTTTCGAAGGGTGCGCTGGATAGGGAAGCCAAGAGTTCGCTCGCGAAGGCGCGCGAGCATAACGTAGTTTCGCTCGCCCCACGCCTCGACCGAGCCCAAGGCGGCTCGAGGGCCCACCTGCCGGGGCCAGGGAGCGCGAGGATCTCGTGCTCTACTTGACGACCGGCGCTCCCAGACCCTGCACCTTGTCCAGCGCTTCCCGTTCGAGGTCAGTCAGCTGGCGACCCTCGAGCGTCTTGTGGTCGAAATGCCGGATGCCGCGCAACACCAAATAGCGATCGTAGAGCGGCCGCGATACCGCGTCGCCCTGCGAGAAATCCGCCGCATGGGCCGCCATGTACGCCAACTCTTCGTCGAGCGGATCCCGTGACAAACCTTCGGTGGATCGCGCGAACGTCAAACGCATGCGCTCGTCGGTCGCCATGCGCGCCAGCGTGGGATCGGAGGCCGAATTCGCGCGCTTGCCGGGCATGGTGCGCGCAGCTTCTTCGCGTAGGCGAGCCGCCTGCTTGCGATCTTCTTGGCGCGCATCGAACTGGCCCTCCATGCGCGGCCAGAGCTTGAACGTGAACAGCTCCGCGGACATCCGGCCCTCGAGCGCGCGCGCGGCGTCTAGGTACTGCGACAGTCGCTGCGCGGCTGCTGCTTGACCTTGCTTGGCGCTCCATTTGGGGTCGGGCTGCACGACTTGCAGCAAGGCCGCCGCTTCCTTCTCGATGGCCGACCGACTCGCGCTCTCGTCCGCGCGCGGGCGCAGCACTCCCAAATCGAGACGCAGCGCGCGCAAACGCGCCGCCGCAAAATCGACGCGTGCGGCAATCATGCGCGCCTCGCGTTCGGAAACTTGCACGTAGCTGTCCGCTGCCGCGCGCAGCACCGCGAGTCCGGATCGAATTTCGCGCGCCTCGAATTCCCAACCGGCAAGCACATTGCGCCGCACGTTGAAGCGCGTATCCACGATCAAGCGCGCCAAGAGCTGAGCATGTTCTCCGGGCTGCGTCAGGAGCTTGGCGGCGTTGCCGAGGTCGCGCTCGTAGCCGGCGTGCAACCCGTCGAGTTCGTGTCCCAGCTGGGATGACGCGTATGGGCTGCGTACGTCGAGGTAGCCCCACTCGCGATAGCGCTCGATCAGATCCCCGCACAAAATCGAGACGTCCGTCGAAAGTCGGGCCAGCTCCTGCAGCAGTTGCTGTTCCTGGTCGCTGGGCGAGCGGAACATGTGCAATAGCTGCTGGGCATCGGCGCTCGCTCCCAGCCCCGCGTGCCCATCGGGCGCGGTTTTCTCGAGCGATTCCTGCGCCATCGCGGGCGTGGCCCGAACGGACTCAGGGGCCGCGGCGTTCGAGCCGAGGCGAATCAAGCAGGCGAGTAGGACGGGGACGAACACTTGCGTGGCGACAAGTTGCTACTAAGGCCCGTACGGGGGCCGGACTACACTTGCGAGAAGCCAGAAGGCCCAGAAGGCCCAGAAGTCTTAGGGGGCCCGGCTCCGGCGCTGGACGAAGGGGTCAAGCGAAGGGGCCGGACGTGTCTCCTGATTGGCCCGGGCCGGGGTGCGGTGTTTCCTGTGGAAGGTCGCCGGCGCGGCGGGCCTTGGGCGCAGCCGCGCGCTGGGGAACGTCCGGAATCAATTCCGGGCTGACCGAACCGGACGGGCGCTCCGAAGGCGAGAAGGTCTCCCTGGCTGCGCCAGAAGCGCCTGCAGGCGATACGGACTCCCTGGCTGCGCCAGAAGCGCCTGCAGCGGTATGGCCGTCGGACTTGGACGGTCCGCGGGCACGCGACCAAGCCCCGGAGACATTGGGAACGACCCACTCCTGCGTGCCGAGCATGGCTCCGGGCGAGGCGGCCTGCGGCAGACCGCGGGGCGCTCGCTCGAGCAGTTGGCGCCGAGCAAGGAACTGCAGCCGCATGATGCGGGTGAGCCCGATGTCCAAGCGCTGGGAGATATCCAGCCCCATGGCGGCCACGAATTCTTCGAGCGTCTGCAGGCCGAGCACTCGCAACTGCGCGCACAGGCGTTCGTCGAGACCGTCGAGCGTGCCAGGCCGCAGCGCCGTCGCCGGTGTGCAGGCCACTTGGAGAACCAAGGGTTTGAATTCGTCCTCGGAATCCAGACTCGGCAACGCCGCCGGAGGGTCTTCGTCGTCGCGCTTGCGCCATTCCGCGAGCGCCTGTTCGACTAGGGGGTGAGACGTTCCACTTCCGGCTCGTCCGCTGCTTGCCTCGAACGCGGGCCCAACTGCCGTGGGCAGGGCAAATTCTTGAGCACTTGCCAGCGCCGGCACTTCCACGGTTGCGGGTTTGGGATCCGCGGGCGGGCCAAGGAACCTCTGTTCCAGTTGCGTTGCCTGCACTTGGAAGCGCTGCGTCGCCGCGCCCGTAAAGCCCAGAATATCGGCCAGGTCCTTGGGATCGCGCCGCTGTACAGCGTCGAGGGACGCGATTCCTGCGCGCCGCAGCCGGTCCAAGGTCTGGGGACCGTCGCCGTAGAGATTGCACAACAGCGCCAAAGCGTCCATGGGCGGATCAGGTGCGTGAATTCAGGGCGGAGTGTCTTGGGCGGAGTCGGCGCGGTCCGTCAACTGCCTTGGGCTGCAGCGACCGACCGCAGAGGGCACCTTTTGTGTGTTTCCGCAAGCACGCCGGAAGCACACAGCGCCAAAACTCCCCCTAGGGTTTCCTAGGACGCCGATTGTAGTACAGCAACGCGCTCGGCGTAGCAACCAATGGACCCAATCCCACCATTCCCAAAACGCGCACTCAAGCAAGTCTCGAGCGACCGCGCGTTCCTAACCCTTCTCGCGCGCCTCCAAGCGAGCCAAATGGGTACCGATTTCGGCCCCTAGCACAGAGCCGAGGGTGGCCGCCACGCCATCTATCGATTCCAGCCCGGATGACGCGGGCGTCGGAAGCGTCGGGGACTGCTCCAAGCTGCGTCCCAGGCGCAACTCCAGGCCCAAGACCTCGCGCGCCAAGCTGGCGAATTCCAAATCGCTGCGCGAATTCGGAGCGAACAAGGGTACCGGCTGCCCACGCAACGGCGCTTCGCGCAGCTCCTCGCAAGCGCAAATCGCGGTCTCGAACAACTCGGGACCGAAGCGCTGTTGCAGCGCGATCAACACCTCTGGTCCGACGCGCCCCTTGGGTTCGAGCAGCGTGCACAAAAGGCGCAAGTCGAAGCTCGAGCCTTGGTTGCCGGCAGTGTCGCGCAAGAGCCCGATGGTCTTGAGCGCGCCTTGCAGGGAAAAGACACCGGCTTCCACGACCAAAACGGCTAGGCTCGAGGCACACAGCGCGTTGGATGTCAAAATGCCGTCGGCTCGAGGCGGGCAATCCAGCAGGGCGTAGTCGAATTGATCGGCGACATCCGACAAAGCTCGGCGCAGCACGGATTCCGGCCGGATCATGCGCGCGGAGGTCTCTTCGAACTCCGCCAAACGCAAGTTCGCGGGCAAGAGCTGCATGCCGCCGGGAACGTCGATCAAAAGATCGGCGATTCCTACCCCGTCGGCGAGCACATCCAGGACGCTGGTCGAACGTTGTGCGTCCTGACCAAGCCCCAAGGTTGCGTGAGCCTGCGGGTCGAGGTCGACGACCAAAACGCGCTGCCCCTTGGCGGCCAGCGCTGCGCCCAGATGAATGGCTACGGTGGTCTTGCCGCAGCCACCTTTCTGATTCACCAAAGAGAGAACTCGCACGGGTATCCAACCGAAGCTACATCTCCTGGGCCCAAGAGCAAGCCCCCGCTGCAGCGAACCAACCCTGAACGGAACTCCCGAAGGGGCGGCGTCAGCCCTGTGCGCGCCTAGCGCAGCGCGCGCAAAGCCCGGTCGTAGAAGGCCGAACTGGTGCGCGCAAGCTCGATGGCCCCCCAGCCCGCGATCTCGCGCAAGGCTCTCGCTGATGGGGACTGGGGTTCACCCAACGTGACCGGCACACGGTTCTCCACGCTACGGGAAACGGCTTCATCCGCCGGAACCCACCCGATGTACTCGGGTTGGGAAGCCAGGAAGCGCTGGCAAGCCGCGCGGAATCGATCCCAGGCAGCATCCGCGGCCGCTTGGTTCGGCGCGCGATTGACCACCAGCCCGACGCGGATGTGCGGGTTGACCATCAGGGCGCGCTTGTAGATGGCGTAGCCGTCCGACAGTCCGGTCACTTCGTGACTGGTCACCAGGATCATGGTGCTGGAAGCCGCGAGGTGCGCCACCGTGCCGTAACTCATGCCGGCGCCGTGGTCGATCACGATCAAATCGAACAGATCCTCGGCGGGACGCAAGGCACGGAACAAACGATCGAGTTCGCGGCGCGTGGGGTTTTGCAGCGCGGCCCTTCCAACGCCGCCGGACAGCAAGTACATGCCTTGGGGGCCCTCGACCAGCGCCTGCTCGAGTTCGATGCCGCCATCGATCAAGTGTCCCAGGTCGTAGCGAGGAGCAAGTCCAAGCAGCAAGTGCGCGTTGGCAAGTCCTGCGTCGAAGTCCACGAGGAGCACGCGTTCACCGGTCTGGGCGCGCGTCACGGCCAAGTTCGAAGCCATGATGCTCTTGCCCGTTCCCCCCTTGCCGCTGGCAACACAGACCACGCGCGAGGTAAGCGTCCCCGCGCTGCGGGATGTCGGATCCCCTCCGAACAGGCGCTGGAACGCGCCCCGGCGAATGAAGTCCAGACGGGAGAGATCGAGCATGGGCGGGGGCGGAATATCCCGCCCCTATGGCTCAGCCGTCAACGGTCCGGTCTAGGAATTCCCTTCCTGGGCCGGCGACCTCGCCCCAGGAAAGGCTTTAGGAACGTCTGCCTT
>JAKFYL010000293.1 GCA_021730845.1 Planctomycetota bacterium
TAGGTGATCAAGATCGGCAGCGTCACCTTGCCGTCCTCGACGTCCGTACCTGCGGACTTGCCCAGCTCGCTTTCGGTGGATGTAACATCCAGCAAATCGTCGATGATCTGGAAAGCCAAACCCAGCTCGTAGCCGAATTGGTGCATCAAGCTGCCATGCTCGATGTTTCCGCCCGGATAGCGCGAGCCCAGTTCGCAGGCCGCAGCGTACAAGCTGGCCGTTTTCGCGCCGGCGATCTGTTCGTAGCGCCCTTGGGTCAGCTCGAAGTCGTAGCGACTTGACGATTGGTCGATCTCACCGACGCACAACCGACGCGTGGTATCGGCCAGCAAGCGGCTGGCCAGGCGCGAAGATAGGTTGGTCGAGCGCGCAAAGGCCCGCGCGTACAAGAAGTCACCCAGCAGCACCGCCACTTGATTGTCCCAGCGCTGATTCACGCAGGCCACGCGGCGACGCACTTTGGATCCGTCCAGGATGTCGTCGTGCACCAACGTGGCTAGGTGGATCATTTCCACGATGGCGGCCACGCTGGGATGTTCGTCGGTGGTATTGCTCGTGGCTTCACCCGACAGCAGAACCAAAGCCCCGCGCAATTGCTTGCCTTCGAAGCGTGCCACGTGGCTGGTCATGTCCAGAACGGCGCGCGATTCCTCGCCTTGCAGCTCCTCGGCCAAGATTTCGCGCATGCGCGAGAGGCCCGGCTGCACGGACTGCACGAGCTGCGCGAGGGACCCTTGGAAACTCATGCGCTCCTTTTCTCCAGCGCGGCCAGGCGCGCCAGATCTTCGGGTGTATTGACGTTGGATGCTTGCAAGCTCGCGCGCGCGTCCTGGGCCCGCAGGTGGCACAGGCGCAGCGAGCGCCCGCCGAGTCGATCGGAGTGAAAGCTCACCATGCGCCGATCGCCGCGTGCCACGGCGGCTTGGGCCAGCTCGCCCACCGCGCTGCGGTACACGCCAAGCAGCGGCTGCGTACCGCGTTCCAACTCGAGCAAGCACACATCCGCGCGTTCGCGCCTGGCATGCTCGAGCAATTGGCAAACGAGCTCCGTCGTGCACAGCGGCAAATCGCAAGCCAGCACTAAGGCCCATTCGATTCCCAGGTCCCGGGCGCGGCACAGGCCGGCGGCTAGGCCGGCCAAGGGGCCCAGGCCCACTGGCGATCCACAAGGCGCGTCGAGCACCAGTTCGCGTCCGAAATCTCCGTAGCGCGGCAGCGGTCCGCAGGCCAGCAGCACGTTCGAGCAGACCCCGTCGAGCACGGTTAGCGCCCGCGCGAGCATCGGCACCCCGTCAAACTCCGCCAGGGCCTTGTCGTGTCCCATGCGCGCGCTTTGGCCCCCACACAGGACCAAACCGCACACCCGCGTCATGGCTGCTTGTTCTCGAACCACGTCCGCACGTACCTAAGGCGTGGTGCGGTCGTTTTCGCGCTTGGAATCGCTCGCGGGCTCATCGCCGCTCTTGAGCCCCTTCTTGAATTGGGTGACGCTCGATCCTAGAGAGCGCGCAAGTTCGGGCAGTTTTCGTGCTCCAAACAACAGGATCACGATCATGGCAATGATGACCCATTCCATGGGACCAATGGTTGCGAAGACAAGCATGGGGATATCGTGCGGTTCGCGGATTTCTGGGGGCAACGGGTGCGAGCCCCTGTAGGCACCACCTTTGCCCTTCATCCTAGTCCACCAGGGGCCCGGCTCCGCTGGTCTGGGCCACAAAAATCCCCGCTTGCTTCCCGGAAAGGCCCGGCCAGGCGCGCCGCGCGAGCCAGCTAGCGTCCCGCCAGGGTCACGCGCAGCGCGGCCTGTGGCGCGCAAGGCGCCGTTGGGTGCGCGGCTCCAGTGGTTCCAGCTTCAGGCCCTTGGCCGCCAAAGTGCCGCTGGACTTGGTTCCCACGCGCGGTCCGCGGCCCACTTCCAGGCCCAGGGCGACGAGCCGGGAGCGAACGCGAAACGAAGCGCTGTAGGTCGACAGGATTCCCGGGGTCGCCATGCGCGCGGCGACCTGCTGCAAGAATTCCTCGCTCCACAAGTCGCCTTGCACCTGCGGCGAAAAGGGATCCAGGAACACAGCGTCGAATGCGCGAGGCGCGCCTTCCCCAGCAGCCGCTTCGCATTCCGGCAGACGCACCCGCGCATCTCCGACGTGGAACCAGATGCTGGCGACGCCCGCCTGCTGGAAGTGCGCCACGCCGCGCTGGGCGGCTGCCAGCATCGCCGCGCGCAGCGGCTGGTGGTAGCGCTCAATTTCCGCGGGCCAATCCTCGAGCGCGGCTGCCAGGCGCAATACCTCGGGTGCGATCTCGAAGCTGTGTGCATCCAAGAACGCCTGCCCGGTTCCCGGTCGATCCAGAGCCCACAGGGCCGCAGCCAGGTTGAGTCCTAGTCCCGTGCCGATGTCGAGCAGGCGCACACGGCTGCCCCAAACACCGCGGTCGAGGCGGCAGGCCAGGGCGTAGCGCTCGCGCGCCTGCAGCCAAGCTCCCGACAAGGAATGGCAAGCCTGGCCGAGCCCGCGATGCATGAGAGTCCATGCACCGTCGTGCGTGCGCAGCGCCTCCCAAGGCGAAATCTCCTTGGGCAAACTGTGATCCTCGCCCGCCGCGCACACCGCGCTCTCTTAGGGCAGCGCCGCCACGAGTTTCTTGGAACGCAGCAGCGCTTCCATGTTCTCGCCCAGTCGCGCGGGGCTGGGGGTCACGACGCAACCAGCGCGCTCCAAGGCATCGACTTTGTCCTTGGCTGTGCCCTTGCCGCCGGAAATGATCGCGCCGGCGTGTCCCATGCGCCGGCCGGGAGGCGCGGTGGCGCCCGCGATGAAGGCCACCACGGGTTTGGTCACTTTCGAGCGGATGTAGTCCGCCGCCTGCTCTTCGGCCGAACCTCCGATTTCACCGATCAGAATGATGCCGTCGGTGCCAGGATCGGCCTGGAAGGCCTGCAAGCAATCGACGAAGCTGGTTCCGTTGACTGGGTCGCCACCGATGCCGACGCACGTGGACTGCCCGATGCCGCGCGAGGTGAGTTGCCACACGGCTTCGTACGTCAAGGTGCCCGAGCGCGAAACCACGCCCACGCGACCGGGTTTGTGGATGTAGCCGGGCATGATGCCGATCTTGCACTGCTTGGGAGTGATGATGCCCGGGCAGTTGGGACCGATCAGCCGCGAGCGAGTGCCTTTCAGGGCCGCCCGCGCGCGCACCATGTCGAGCACGGGAATGCCCTCGGTGATGCACACGATCAATTCGATACCGGCTTCCGCGGCTTCGATGATCGCCGCCGCGGCAAAGGGCGGCGGCACGTAGATCATGGTCGCGTTGGCGCCGGTCGCCGCCACCGCCTGCTTGCAGGTGTCGAAGACCGGCCGATCCAGGTGGCGCGTGCCACCCTTCTTGGGAGTCACCCCGCCGACCAGATTGGTCCCGTACAGGATCGACTGTTCGGAATGGAACGTGCCGTGCTTGCCGGTGAAACCTTGGCACAAAAGTTTGGTGCGATCATTGACCCAGATGGACATGCCGGATTCCTAAAGCGAGAGTGACGGTAGTTTTTTTTGCGGTCGAAAGTTTTCGGTGCAATGCTCAGCGCGCCGCGGCGCAAGCTTTTTGCGCGGCGTCGTCCAGGGAACTGGCGGCGGTGATCTTGAGCGTGGATGCGGCCAGGATCGCGCGCCCCTGCTCCACGTTGGTGCCTTCCAAGCGCACCACCAGCGGCAAGGTGAACTTCAATTCCTTGGCCGCGGCAACGATGCCCTCGGCGATGGTGTCGCACTTCATGATGCCGCCGAAGATGTTCACCAGCACGGCCTTGGTGTTCCGGTCCGCGAGCAAGATCTTGAACGCGGCCATGACTTGCTCCTTGGTTGCGCCGCCGCCCACGTCCAGGAAATTGGCCGGCTCGCTGCCGTACAGCTTGATCACGTCCATGGTGGCCATGGCCAGGCCGGCGCCGTTGACCATGCAACCGATCGAACCGTCGAGCTTGATGTAGTTGAGTCCGAAGTTGCTGGCTTGGACTTCCAAGGGGTCTTCTTCGTCCAAATCGCGCAGGGCCGACAGCTCTGCATGGCGGAAGCTGGCGTTGTCGTCGGTGGTCAGCTTGGCGTCCAGGGCCAGCACCTCTCCGCCTTTGGTGGTCACCAGCGGATTGATCTCCGCCAGCGAACAGTCGAGCTCCACGAAGGCCTTGGCTAGGGCCACCAGGAACTGGGCCGCGCTTGCCAGGAGGCTGCTTGGGATGCCAATGCCGCGCGCCAATTCCAGGGCTTTTTCCTGCGGCAGGCCCGTGGCCGGCTGGAATCCAGCGCGCAGGATTTTTTCCGGATGCTTGGCGGCCACCTCTTCGATCTCCATGCCGCCTTCCGAGGAAGCGATCATCACGGGCTGGGCGCTGTCGCGGTCGACCACGCAACCGATGTAGAACTCGCGTTCGATCGCCGAGCCGCGCTCGACCAGAATGCGGCGCACTTTCTGTCCCTTGGGGCCGGTTTGGTGGGTCACCAGTTGCATGCCCAAGATGGCCTTGGCCGCGGCCTCCGCTTCCGCGCGGCTCTTGGCAATCTTGACGCCGCCGCCCTTGCCGCGTCCACCGGCGTGAATCTGTGCCTTGATGGCGCACACCGGGCTACCCGAAGCCGCGAACGCTTCGTAGGCCGCGAGGGCCTCGGCCAGCGTCGAACAGGCGCGACCTTCGGGCACCTTCACACCAAAGCGCGCCAACTGCTGCTTGGCTTGGAATTCGTGAAGCTTCATGGTCTCTTTGGACGGTTCTGGAAAGCGGCAGCGATCAGCCGGACTCTAGGATTCCCCTCGAGGTGGGTTCCAGGGGGGCGCAGAGTGTAAGGAGAAGTTCCCGGCGCGACCAAGGCCCCCAATTGGCAGCGGCCGGCTGGCGCCTGCTCCAGCACGCTCGCCATGCCCAAACCAACGTCCCCAAGCAGCCCTGCTGGTGCGGGGTCGGAATCCGAGGGCGGACTGCCGTCCTTGGCGGCCTCGCGCGAGCGTTGGAGCAGCGCGAGAGCCTATTCTAGAGGGTTCACCGATACCCCCGTCCCACACCCAGCTGCGTCCACGCACTTCACCAGGCCCGAAGCCAACGACCAAGCAGGCATGTTCGTCGACCACCAAATTCTCGGCGAGCTGCGGTCGGCGGTACGCGCCATCGACTCAGCCCACCCGATCGAACGCGAACAGGTCCAGCCCGCGAGCATCGACTTGCGTTTGGGACCGATCGCGCACCGGCTGCGTGCCGGCTTCCTGCCGGCGCAAACGACCTTGGAGTCGCGCCTGGCCGAGCTCGAGCAAGAGCGCATCGACCTGCATCGTCCAGCCGTGCTCGAGCGCGGCGCGCTGTATCTGATTCCGCTCCAGGAGGAGTTGTGTCTTCCGCCGGATGTTTGTGCCAGCTTCAATCCGCGCAGCTCCACGGGGCGCTGCGACGTGTTCGCGCGCGTGCTGGCGCCTGGCCACACGCGCTTCAACGAAGCTCCGGCGGGTTGGCGCGGAAGATTGTGGCTGGAGGTCGCCCCGCTCTCGTTTTCGGTGCGCGTTGCGCGCGGGGATCGCCTGTGCCAAGCGCGCCTGGAACGCGGACGCTCGCGCCTGACCGCCGCGGAATTGGCAGGCGAGCACGCGCATGGCGCGCTGGTCTTGGATCCGGACGGCCGGCCGGTTCGCGAGGCTTTGGAAATCGACGCCGGAGGCGGGCTAGCTCTGCACCTGGGCTTAGCCGGGCGCACGCCCGCGGGATGGCGCGCCAAGCACAACACCACGCCGGTCGAGTTCGCGCGCGAGGGCGCGCACGCGCGCGACGAATATTGGGAGCCGATCGAGGCGACCGCCGGCCACGCGATCTTGGAACCGGGAGCCTTTTACGTGTTTGCCAGCCAGGAACGCCTGCGCGTCCCTGCGCATCTTTCCGCGGAGATGCTGCCGGTCGACGTGGGCCTGGGGGAAATGCGCAACAACTACGCCGGCTTTTTCGATCCGGGCTTCGGGTGCGGCCAGGGGCGAGCTGGAACTCCCGCCGTGCTCGAAGTCCGCGCCCACGATCTGCCTTTTCTTGTGGAAGACGGCCAGGCCTTTTTCCGCTTGCACTTTTTCCGCAATCGCGCGTTGCCAGAGCGCCCCTACGGCTACGCCGCCGGCCCGCGTTCCTACCAGGCCCAGGACCTGACCCTGGCCCGCTGTTTCCGGCCCGCTTGAGCCTGCCCAATAGGGCGCATGGGCCCAAGTCCTCCAAGCGAAGCGCGGCGCAGGTTAGCGAGCACTAGCGATCCCTGCCCGCCCTGCCGGTACACTGATGGATCGATTTGCCGCACGAACGGCGTACCTGCCACCTCCCTCCCAAAGCCAAGCACTCCCCCCAAGAGCCATGCAACGATCCGCCCTCGACCTGCGCAAAGGCGCGCTGATTGACTACCAAGGCCGCATGTGCTGGATCACCGACTGGAACATCATCCGCAACGACCGGCGCCAGTTCGTGCAAATGACCATCAAGGACCTGCTCACCGGACGGGTGATCGAGGTGCCCAAGGGCGGCGGCGACACCAAGTACGAAGTGTTCGATAACGACGAGATCGAGCTGTCCCACTCGTTCACGGAAGGCCCCGAAGAGGTGTTCTTCAATGCCGAAGGCGTCGAGTACCGCTGCCAATCGGCCGCGGCCAAGGATGCCTTGCGCTGGTCGGTTGACAAGTATCTAGGGATGCTCGTCGATGGCAAATTGGTTGCGATCGCGTTGCCGCGCGTGATCGAGGTCACCGTCAAGGAAACGCCGCCCACGATCAAGGGCGTGACCAGCGGCCTCAAAGACGCCACGCTGGAAAACGGCGCGCGCACCAAGGTCAGCCAGTTGGTCCAAAGCGGCGACCGCATCCGTATCGACTCGGAAACGCTGGAATTCCGCGAGCGCGTTTGATCGCGCGGCGCTTGCCCCGCGGCTCTCGGCCCGGCCGCGCACGTTGTCGCGCCCGCAATGGACGCGTGCCGGGCGATAGATGCCCCCGTTGCGCGTGGAACTGCGTTAGGATTGGCTGCGGTGAGCCGGCGGACAGCGCCCTACCTGGGTGCGGCTTTTGAAGCCGCTGGCGATCACTTGACCTGTATCAACTGGTAATCGAGAA
>JAKFYL010000086.1 GCA_021730845.1 Planctomycetota bacterium
GCACGCGTTCCCAAGCCGCAAACACGTCGTCTTCCTCGACGAAACTCATTTCCATGTCCAGCTGGGTGAACTCCGGCTGGCGGTCGGCGCGCAAATCCTCGTCGCGGAAACAGCGCGCGACCTGGAAGTAGCGGTCGAAGCCGGCCACCATCAGGATCTGTTTGAAAATCTGCGGCGATTGCGGCAAAGCGTAGAACTCGCCCGGATGCACGCGCGAAGGCACCAAGTAGTCGCGCGCGCCCTCGGGGGTCGCCTTGGTCAAGATCGGAGTTTCGACTTCGACGAAGTCGGCGCGCTCGAACGCACGGCGCATGGCCTGGATGAAACGCGAGCGGAAGACCAAGTTGCGCTGCAAGTTCAGGCGGCGCAAGTCCAGATAGCGCCAGCGCAAGCGCGTCTCGATGGCCGCCTCGGAACCGCCCGCGATTTCGAAGGGCGGCGTCGGGGAACTCGACAACACCTCGACCGACTGCGCCACGAGTTCGATCGCGCCTGTTTCACGCTCGGTGTTGACCTGCCCGGCCTCGCGGGCGTGCACTTTGCCGCGCACGCTGAGCACGCACTCGGTGGTCAGCTTGACCGTGGCCGCCAGCTGCTCGGAGACTACGACCTGGGTCAGGCCGTAGCGGTCGCGTAGATCCAGGAAGTAGATTCCGCCGTGATTGCGCCGCGCGTGAATCCAGCCGTTGAGCACGACCTCTTGGCCGACGTGCTCGCGGCGCAGCGCGCCGCAGGTGTGTGTACGCTTCCAGGTAGCTCTGGCAGCCATGGTCAGCGCACGCCGCGCACGCGCGAACCGTAGCCCAGCACTTGCTGGCGCATCAGCGCCCGGCGCAGAGCCATTTCCGCGCGCAAGATGTCCACCGGGTCGCCTGCGGCAACCTTGCCGCGCGAGGCCAATCGTTCCCGCGCGCGCCGCTCGGATTCCTTGGCGCGCTGCTCGTCGATTTCTTCGGGTTTTTCGCCAGCCTCACACACCACGCGCACCAAATCGCCGCGTACCTGTGCAAAGCCGTTGGAAACGAACAGCACGCCTTCGCTGGTGCCTTGTCGATAGCGCAGGAGTCCCGTGTCGATGGCCGCCACCATGGGCGCGTGGTGCGGCAAGATGCCGATCGAGCCGTCGACTCCAGGCAGGCGCACGGACGTAGTGCGCACATCGAGCACGATGGCTTCGGGCGTAATCACGCGCAAGGTCATTTCACCGGCCATGTTTTGCCTGCTCCCTAGCCGCCCAGTTTCTTGGCGCGTTCCACGGCTTGATCGATGTTGCCGACCATGTAGAACGCTTGCTCAGGCAGCTGGTCGTGCTTGCCTTCGACGATTTCGCGGAACGAGCGTACGGTATCGGCGCGCGAAACGAACACGCCCGGGGTACCGGTGAATTGCTCGGCCACGAAGAACGGCTGGGACAGGAAGCGTTGGATGCGGCGGGCGCGGCCGACGACCGACTTGTCCTCGTCGGACAGTTCTTCGATGCCCAAGATGGCGATGATGTCCTTCAAATCGTTGTAGCGCTGCAGGATCTGCTGCACGGCGCGCGCGACCTTGTAGTGCTCTTCCCCGACCGTGGCCGGAGACAGCATGCGCGAGGTCGACTTGAGCGGGTCGACGGCCGGATAGATACCTAGCTCGGCAATCTTGCGCTCGAGGATGATGGTCGAGTCCAGGTGCGCGAAAGTCGCCACCGGGGCCGGGTCGGTGATGTCGTCCGCGGGCACGTACACGGCCTGCATGGAAGTCACCGAGCCGTCCTTGGTCGACGTGATGCGCTCTTGCAAGGCGCCCATTTCGCTGGCCATGGTGGGCTGGTAACCGACGGCGCTGGGCATGCGGCCCAGGAGCGCGGACACTTCCGAGCCGGCCTGCACGAAGCGGAAAATGTTGTCCACGAACAAAAGCACGTCCTGCTTCTTCACTTCGCGGAAGTACTCGGCCATGGTCAGACCCGAGAGCGCCACGCGCAGACGCGAACCGGGCGGCTCGTTCATCTGGCCGAAGACCAGCACGGCGTTGTCGATGACCGACTGTTCCTTGCCGTCGGGCGTCTTGTACTTGGCCTCCATCATCTCGAGCCACAGGTCGTTGCCCTCGCGGGTGCGCTCACCGACGCCGCAGAACACGCTGAAACCGCCCTTTTCGACGGCCGTGATGCGGATCAGTTCTTGGATCAAGACGGTCTTGCCGACGCCGGCGCCACCGAACAGGCCGATCTTTCCGCCCTTGGCGAAGGGGCACAGCAAATCGACGACCTTGAGGCCGGTCTCGAACACTTCCGAGACCGCTTCCTGTTGGTCGAAGCGCGGGGCCGGGCGGTGGATCGGCCAGCGCTCCTTGGCTTGGTAGGCGCCGCGTACCTTGAAGTCCAGGGCCTCTCCCAGCACGTTGAAGATTCGTCCTTTGGTCGACTCCCCCACGGGCACTGAAATCGGAGCTCCCGTGTCGACCACGGCCATGCCGCGCCGGCAGCCGTCAGTAGTCGACATGGCCACACAGCGCGCCACGTCGTTGCCTAGGTGCTGGGCGATCTCCAGAACCAAATCGATGTCGCGCGCTTTGTCGGTGACGGTCAGCGCACTGAAGATGCGCGGCAACTTGCCCGCGGGAAAGCGCACGTCGACCACGGGGCCGAAGATTTGCGCGATGGTTCCAACATTCGTGGCGAGAGCGGTGGTCATGTTCGTTGTTTCGGGCGAGTTCTTCCGGTCGAAGATTCGTAGTTGGACGTTAGCGCAAGGCTTCGGCGCCGCCGACGATGTCGAGGAGATCCTTGGTGATCGACTCTTGGCGCTTGCGGTTGTATTGCCCCTTGAGCAGGCCCTGCATTTCCCCGGCCGCGTCCGTGGCATTCTTCATGGACATGCGCCGGCTGGCGTATTCGGAGGTGATCGCTTCCAGCAGCGCGTTGTAAACCCGCGTTTCCAGGTAGCGAGGTTCCAGTTTGTCGAGCAAGGTGGCTGCGTCCGGCTCCAGGATCACGTCGCTTTGGGCCGACGCGCCCGCACCCTTGGCGCCCGGATCCACGGCCGCGGAAACCGCTTGCACCGGCAAGAGCGGCAGCAGCGTGGGGACGTAACGCGCCATGGATTCGAAGGCCGTGTAGAGCAGCACCACTTCGCGCACGTCGCCTTTCAAGAAGGCTTCCGCCAGCGTGCGCGCCGTGAACTTGGCCAAGCGATAGTCGATCCTTTCCAGCGGCGGGTCGGACAAATAGCGTTCGACGGGCAAGCCGCGCTTGGTCAAATACTGGTAGCCCTTGCGGCCGATGACGAACAGCCGCGCTGACCTGCCGGCCGCTTTGTGGGCTTTCCACCAGGCCTCGAACTTGGCGAAAACGTTCGAATTGTAGGCGCCGCACAAACCGCGATCGGAGGTCACCAGCAGCAGCACACTGGTCTGACCGGTGCCGGCTTGGAACAACGGGCGCTTCGCCATGGAACCGCCGGGCACGCCGGCCAGGTGCGACAAGAGGCTGGCGATTTCCTGGGCATAGGGCCGCGAAGCCACGGCGCGGTCCTGGAAGCGGCGCAACTTCGTAGTCGACACCATTTCCATGGCGCGCGTGATCTGGCGGATGTTGCCGACGGACCGGATGCGGGTCCGCAAATCGCGAATGGAAGCCACGTGCGTCTTAGCCCAGTTGCTTCTTGACCGTTTGGATGACCTTGTCGGCGATGGCCTTGTCGGCGTCCGAGAAGTTCTTGGTCTCGCCGATGGCCTTGGCGACTTGCGGGTGCAAATCGCGCATGGCGGCCAGGAATTGGCGCTCGAAATCGGCGATCTTCTTGGCCGGGAGGTCGTCCAAGGCGCCGGAAGTGCCGGCGTAGATGATCAGGATCTGATCCTCGACCGTCACGGGCGCGTACTGCCCTTGCTTGAGGATTTCGACCAGCTTCTCGCCCCGAGTCAGGGCCGACTGCGTGGCCTTGTCGAGGTCCGAGCCGAACTGGGCGAAGGCTTGTAGCTCGCGGTACTGCGCCAGGTTGATGCGCAAACCGCCGGCCACTTTCTTCATGGCGCCGATCTGGGCCGAGCCACCCACGCGAGATACCGAGATACCGACGTTGACCGCCGGGCGCACGCCAGAGTTGAACAGGTTCGACTCCAGGAAGATCTGCCCGTCAGTGATCGAGATCACGTTGGTCGGGATGTAGGCCGAGACGTCACCTTCCTGGGTCTCGACCACTGGCAGCGCCGTGATCGATCCGCCGCCCGCCTTGTAGCGCGGATTCAGCTTGTGTGCGTCGCGCGACAACTTGGCCGCGCGCTCCAGCAAACGGCTGTGCAGGTTGAACACGTCTCCAGGGAAGGCTTCGCGGCCGGGAGGGCGGCGCAAG
Source organism: Planctomycetota bacterium (assembly GCA_021730845.1). Classification (GTDB taxonomy): domain Bacteria; phylum Planctomycetota; class UBA1135; order UBA1135; genus JAKFYL01. The sequence continues at coordinate 4,338 of JAKFYL010000086.1, forward strand.
AGCAGCATGACCTGGCGGTAGGCCAAGGCCTGCTTGTACAAGTCGTCGTACATGATCACGACGTGCCGGCCTTCGTCGCGGAAGCGCTCGGCCATGGTCACGCCGGTGTAGGCGGCCAGGTACTGCATCGACGCTTCATCGGTGGCGCTGGCCGAAACCACGATGGTGAAGGGCATGGCGCCGGCCTTCTCCAGGCGCTTGACCAAGTCGACCACCGTCGATTGCTTTTGCCCCATGGCCACGTACACACACAGCACTTGCGCGGGATTGGCCGGATTGCCGCCGCCGGTGGTCTTCTGGTTGATGATCGTGTCGATGAGCAGCGCGGTCTTGCCCGTTTGTCGGTCGCCGATGATCAACTCGCGCTGTCCGCGGCCGATGGGAATCATGGCGTCGATGGCCTTGATGCCGGTTTGCAGCGGCTCCTTGACCGGCTCGCGCTCGACCACGTTGGGCGCCGGGCGTTCGATGGGCAGGTAATCGGACGTGGTGACATTGAGCGGCCCTTTGCCATCCAGGGGATCGCCCAAGGCGTTGACCACGCGGCCTAAGAGCGCGGGACCGGTGGGCACCGAAATGATGCGCCCGGAGGTCTTGACCATGTCGCCTTCCTTGACCTTGGTGGCATCACCCAGGAGCACGCAACCGACGTTGTCGTCTTCCAAGTTGAGCGCCACGCCGCGCACACCGCCTGCGAACTCCAGCAGCTCGTTCATCATGCAATCGTCGAGTCCGAAGACGCGCGCCACCCCGTCGCCGACCGACAACACGGTGCCGACCGACTGCAGCTTGGCGTCGCCCTGGTAGCCTTCGATTTGCTTCTTGAGGACCGAGGTGACCTCGGCAGGTTTCAATTCCATGGTGATTCTTTGGTTGGCTGGGTGCGCGGGACGCTAATCCAGGCGCGCATTCATGAGCAGGGACCGAAGCGCTTCCAGGCGACCCGTCGCGGACTGATCCAGCAAACGGTTGTCCACCAGGACCCGCACGCCCCCCACCAAGTCCGGTTGGATCTGGTTTTCGAGCACGACTTGCTTGTTCAACACACGGCCCAAGCTAGCCGACAACTGGTTCAGTTCTGCCGCGCCCAGCGGGCGCGCGGACTGGGCCACGCCTTCGACGGTGCGCGCGGCCGCCAACTGGTTGCGATGGAACGCGGCCGGCAACTCCCGCAGCACCTCCAAGCGGCGCTTGTCGGAGAGCAGGCGCACGAAATTGCCCGTCAGCGGACCAAGCTTTGCGATCAACCCAGACAGCGCGCTTTGACGCTGGCCCTGGTTGCTGCGCGGGTCGAACAGCTCGGCCAAGGCTCCCTGGTCTACCTGCGCCTTCACCACGGCAACGTCCTTGGCAACGGCCTCGAGCTGGCCCTTCTCGAAGGCCAGTTCATGCAGTGCCGTGGCGTAGCGCGTGGCTACCGGGGAGATGATGGTCTGCACGTCAGCGCGCTACAGGGCTCTTGGTTTGGTTCACCAAGTCGGACACCATGCGGCGGTCGTCTTCGCTGCCGACATTGCGTCCGATCACGGCGCGTGCCCCGTCGATCGAAAGCTCGACCACGTGGGCACGGATCTCCGACAGGGCCTTCTTCTTCTCTGCGTCGATCGAAGACTTGGCGTCGGCCAGAAGTGCCTTGGCTTTGTCTTCGGCTTGAGCGAGCAGCTCGCGTTCCCGCAGATCCGCGCGTCCCTTGGCCTCGGCCAGCATGCGCTGGGATTCGGCCTGCGCCTGGGCCAAGCGCTGCTCGACCTCGTGCCGGGCTCGCTCGGCTCCGGCCGAAGCCGCCTTGGCCTCCTCGATCGCGGCGCTGGCCTTGGAGTCGCGCTCCGCGAGCGCCCGCGTCACCGGCCCCATCACGACCTTCCACATCGGAATCAGGGCCACGAAGAAGATCACCAGCGTCCACAGGAAATTGCCCGCGCCAGCGATGTCGAGCGGATTGAATCCGCCTTCCATTGGCGCTGGCAAGAGGCCCAGCAGCGGCGTGATCCCAAGCAGGTGCAGCATGGTGAGGAAGGCCTGGGCGAGGGGCCTACTTGAGGACGATCAGAAGGGTGATGACGACGGCGAACAGGGCCACACCTTCGATCAGCGCGGCCAAGATCACCGAGCCGCCGCGGATGTTGTCGGCAGCTTCCGGTTGGCGCGCGATGCCGTCGTTGGCCGACGCGCCGATGCGGCTGATGCCCAGACCCGCGCCCACGGCAACGATGCCCGCACCGATGCCTGCGCCGAATTTGGCCAAATCCATGCCCGCTTGAGTGGTCTCCTGAAGTGTCATCTTTGCTCGCTGCTCCTAGTCAGTTGAATGCTATTGGGGGTTATGAAAAATCTTGTCGGATACGTTGGGAATCTTCCCCAGCCGTTCGCGGATCGCTTTGGATCCGGAATCAATGCTCGGGATGGATGGAACTGGCGACGAAGAGAATCGACAGTTGGGTGAAGATGTAGGCCTGCAAGAGCGCCACGAAGCTCTCGATGATCATGATGAACACGGCGAAGCCGACCGCCACGGGCGCCACGGCGTAACCCATCGAGGACATCTTGTCGCCCGCGAAGAAGAAAATCAGGCCCATGAACGAGAGCACGACCATGTGCCCGCCGCTCATGTTGGCGAACAAGCGCACCATCAAGGCGAACGGTTTGACCAAGAGGCCGATCAACTCGACCACGAACATCAGCGGCCAAAGCGCCAGGGGCACATGCGGTACCAGGTTCTTCCAAAACGCCAGCGGGCCCTGCACCACCATGCCGCAGACGATCATGGACAGCAGCGTGATCAAGGCC
>JAKFYL010000352.1 GCA_021730845.1 Planctomycetota bacterium
CATCATCAACAACCACAATGTGAGAATCACGCAGCCGCCGGCACCTAACACGATGGCGAGCTTCTTGACCGCTTGGCGCAACGCGCTACTCAAGAAATCGAAAGTAACGCCCATGCCCGGAATCTACGCCCGGTAACCGTACGGTGCCGCGACAAGAAACTACACCCCCAAGTAGCGTGCGCGACCTCGCGTCGGGGCGTCGAAGTTGTTGTTTCTTGTCGCAACTCCGCAGCCAACTTCTTCCAGACTAAGCGGCAAGAGCGTGAGACCCGCATTGCGCCAAGCGGTCAAGAAGCTCGCCATCGTGTTAGGTGCCGGCGGCTGCGTGATTCTCACATTGTGGTTGTTGATGATGTGGGCGGCGTCGACCTACGATCCGTATCCTAATAGGGGAGACCGTGAGACGATTATTCTTCGCAGCGACGCGCAGATTCCGGTAGCGGAGAAAATCGGGACAGCGCTAGAAGCTTACAGGCTGAGAAATGGCCGATACCCTGCGTCGTTTGAAGAATGGTTCCAGGACGAGCCTGTCCTTGACAGAAAAGAACTGGCATCTTGGACTTACCGCATACTTCACGATGGGACTATCGCGGTAAGTTGTGGGCACTACGTGGACGACGGATGGTGCGTGTGGTGGGGTTCAGCCTCAGGCGTGGGAGTCAATCGGTAGGCATCAATGCGATTTCCAGAAGATGAAGGTACTCAGGCACGCAGTGCGATCCACAGGTCCCTCCAGCAAGGCAGGCAGCAAGAGGAGCGCATGACAACAGTCGAACAACCCAAACGTCCTACGGTGCTGAAGGTAGTGACGGTGCTCGCCATGATCGCCGGCATACCTGGAGCGGCCTTGCCGCTGTTTTGGCTTGGACTCTCGGACTTCCAGTGGCTGATGTTCATGCTGCGATTCCTTGGCTTCCCGCCCGACACCGGCTGGCAGCTGCCGACGCCGACTGTGCAGACCTTGCTATTGGCATTCATCGTTGGAGCGGGAATGCAGGTCTCAGCCCAAGGGCTCTGGCGCCGCAAGTGGTGGGCCTTTGGCCTAACTCTGATTTGCGCGATCGGAGGTCTCGGGTACTACATCAAGCTGGCCCTGCCCGTGTTCCTGAAGCTCGACTGGAGCCATCGCGATGCCGGCAAGATCGCGCGAACGGTCTTTTTCTACGAAGGCATTCCGTGCTTGATCTTGCTCGTGACGATCGGCCTGCTGTTCCTTCCGGCCACACGCAGGGCGCTGGCAGCGCCGACGCGCAGGCCGACCAAACGCGTGGCCGCGCGGCGAGCCGAACGATCCGCGGACTAGTTGGAACTCCGGCGCATTCTGGCGTCGCATGTGCCGCGGCAACGCGGACAGAGCGACGTCTTCAACATGGGGCGTCCGTGCTCAGCCGAGGGTGCGCACCAGCCGGCTACTAGCGCATTCTGGGGAAGCCAGCGCGAGGCTATGTGGAACGCCGAAGTCAGGACTAGCGAATTGGTCCGGCGCCCGGTGCGCCGGCGTCGTTCCACGAAAGCCCCATCCAACTGGGGTCGTAGGGGAAGCGGCCCATGTCTGCGATTGAACCGTCTGGATCAGGAGGCGCCATCGGATCTCCGGCATCGATCGCGGGCGAGCTCGCGGTCAGATGAAGATCACCGTTCCAAGGCGCGAACCAACGTGGATCAACGTTTAGGTTGCCAATGCCTGGAAAGCCACCCTCCACGATGGAGTAGGCCACTGCGGGCAGGTGACTGTATTGGATGCTGTTGGGCTGGTTCCCCCACAGAATCGAGTTCTTCAGCATGACGGTGGTGTTCTTGACGTATATCGCGCCGCCCTGCGCCGACATGTTGCTAGAGAAGCTCGAGTGCAGGACTGAGTAGAGAAAACCTGAGTTTATGTAAGCCGCGCCACCGCCCAAATACGCATGATTGCCAACGAGGACGCAGCGATCCAAGTTCGTGTAGATGGCGCCGCCGCCTTCGCCCCCGGAACCACCGGCGACGTTGTTTCTGAACAAACAGTAGCTAGCCGATCCGCCGTAGCTTCCCCCGCCTTTGGAGGGGTTGAAACCATCCACGGTGCGGTTTTCCTCGAGTACACACGCGATGAGAGTCGAGTCGTACGCCGCGCCGCCATGGCCCCAGGCACTGTTGCGCCGCAAGGTACAATTGGTGGCGGTGCAGTTGTTCAGCGCGCCGCCTCTGGGCGGGGTGGGATCGCTATATACAAAGTTGTCGACAAAGGTACACCCAATCGCGGTCGCCGAGTCCAGCGCCCCGCCAAATATGGCACGGTTCAAGCTGAAGCTGCAGCTGTCGTAGTGCCCTCCTTGTCCCGCTCCGCCTCTATTGGTGTAAAGGCCATTGCTTCTGAATGAGCATTGCTCGGCGAGGAACGCACCATCGAGGGCATGGACGGCAGCACCGCTGCCCAAAACGAAAGCTTGGCCGCCGCGATTCTCGATAAAGAAACAGGACTTGGCGGTCACGTTCCCTCCACTTCCGACATACACGGCGCCGCCATTTCCGCCCATCGCCCAGTTACTCCAGAAGTCGATGGAGTTCAGGTTGACCGTTGACTGAGTCGCGTAGATGCCGGCGCCCCGTGAGGGCTGAGTGCTGCCGATCGAATTCTTGTTGGCGCGGATTCGCCCACCATCCACGGTCAAGGTGGAGTCGGCCACGTAAATGCCGGCGCCGGCCGACGCTTGGTTGAAGCCGAACTCACAGCGGTCCGTTACCACGGCGGAACCGCCCAGGACGGCCATGCCGCCGCCAAGGATGGACTTGTTGTTCGCAACAAGGAGATTCGACAAGTGCGGCGATGCGCCCCGGACCAGAATTCCGCCGCCCGTCAACTTTCCAGCAATGAGCGTGCCTTCGCCATGTTCGATTCGGAAGCCGCGCATTCTGCTGGTTGGCCCTTCGCCGTTTTCGAAGGTAACGGCGGTCCCGATGTTCCCCGCGGAAATCAGCGGTCGGCTGCTACCGGTGCTTCCGATGAGGCTCAGCGCCTTTCCCTTGAAGTTGATGTGCTCGATGTATGTGCCGAATGCGACCTGAATCGAATCCCCATGCAGCGTCGAGGGTTGATCGATGGCGTACTGAATTTCCTTGTACGGACTGACTTGAGTTCCTTGTCCTGGCGGCGTTGCGGAGGCATCGACGTACCACGTCGTCTGCGCTTCGAGCCCTTGGACCAACAAGGCGCAGGCACCGAGCAAGAACAAACAAGGGATCCGGGGAACCGTGACTTCGAATGCCGCCATGGAGAACTCCTGGCTGAGAAGTGGGAAGCAAGGGGTGATCGCCGAAGAGACCTTACGCCTAGCTGGCAGTTTCTTGCAAATGCGGGCCCGCCTCAGGTCCGGAGGACGGGGCCAAAACAAGAAGCAACACTTCTAAGGCAGGTGCATACCCGTGCGTCGGAGCGGCGAAGGTGTTGTTTCTTGTCGCGGTACCGTACTGCGGTACCGTACTGATGGTGTCGAGCACGATGGGACCAGAGCAGCGACTCGGATGCCTGGCTTCAACGAAGCGGGGCCCAACTGCTGCGTTGGGCCCCGTTTGGATGGCTGCCTGAATCGTTGCAGGACCGGCGCCTGCAGCCGATTGCTCTCGGTTGCAGGGCGCTCGGCCTAGTACTCGGCTACTTGCCGGTCGTCACGACTTCGGCGGGCACGGGTACGTGCTGGAACGTCAGTTCCTCCGCCGTCTCGCTGGCCGCGGTGACCGCAATCTGCGAGCTGCCCTTGCCTTCGGCGCGCAGCAGTTCCTCGGCCAGGGGGTCCTCGACGAAGCGCTCGATCGCGCGGCGCAACGGGCGCGCGCCGTAGTCTTCGTGGAAGCCTTTCTTGATCAAGAAATCGATAGCGCTTTGCTCGAGCGTCAGGTCGATGCCGCGCTCCTTGATGCGCGCCTGCACTTCGTGCAACTGGTTGTGGATGATGCGGTGCAGGTCTTCCTTGTTCAGCGGGTTGAAAATGATCAACTCGTCGACGCGGTTGAGGAATTCGGGCCGGAAATGGCGTTCGACTTCGAACATCACGTCCGACTTCATACGCTTCATCTTCTCAGTCGACTCCGACTGCGCGTCGGCTTTGCCGAAGCCCAGTCCCGCGCCGCCTTTGATCTGCGCCGAACCCAGGTTCGAGGTCATGATCAGAATCACGTTCTTGAAGTCGACGTGCCGGCCGAAGCTGTCGGTCAGGCGGCCTTCTTCCATGATCTGCAGCAACATGTTGAACACGTCCGGGTGCGCCTTCTCGATTTCGTCGAGCAGCACCACGGAGTAAGGGCGCCGGCGCACGCGCTCGGTGAGCTGGCCGCCCTCTTCGTAGCCCACGTAGCCGGGGGGCGCGCCCACCAGCCGCGAGGCGTTGTGTTTCTCCATGTACTCGCTCATGTCCATGGTGATCACGGCTTCTTCCGAGCCGAACATGAACTTGGCCAGTTGCTTGCACAGATAGGTCTTGCCGACGCCGGAAGGCCCGAGGAACACGAACGAGCCCATCGGGCGGCGCGGATCCTTGAGGCCCGAGCGCGAGCGCCGCACGGCGCGCGCGATGGCTTTGACGGCTTCTTCCTGGTGGATGACCACCTTGGCCATTTCCGTTTCCATGGCCAGCAAGCGATCGGCCTCGGCGCGCTCGAGGCGCGTCAGCGGGATGCCGGTCATCTTCGAGACCGTTTCCGCGATGATGTCCGCGTCGACCTTGCCGAACTCTTCCTTGCTCTGCTGCTTCTCACGCCATTCGCGCTGCAGCTCTTCCTTCTTCTTGCGCAGCTGGTAGGCCTGGTCACGGAACTTGGCCGCTTGCTCGAAGTCCTGGCTGGTCACGGCCTCGTCCTTCTGGCGCTCGAGCCGCTCGATTTCGGCGCTGAGCTCCTTCAAGTCGGGCGGCGGCACCATGGAGCGGATGCGCACGCGTGCGCCCGCTTCGTCCATCACGTCGATGGCCTTGTCCGGTAGGAAGCGATTGTTGATGTAGCGCGTCGATAGCTCGACGGCGTTTTCGAGCGCTTCGTCGGTGTAGTGCACGCGGTGGTGCGCTTCGTAGCGGTCGCGCAGGCCCTTGAGGATCGCCACCGCTTCGGTGGGGCTGGGCGGTTCGACGTTGACCGATTGGAAACGTCGCTCCAAGGCGCCGTCCTTTTCGATGTGCTTGCGGTATTCATCCAGCGTCGTCGCGCCGATGCACTGGATTTCTCCGCGGGAAAGCGCGGGTTTGAGCACGTTGGAGGCATCGATGGCGCCTTCCGCGCCGCCAGCGCCGACTAGGGTGTGCAGTTCGTCGATGAACAGCACCACGTCGCGCACGCGGCGGACTTCGGTCATGACGGCCTTGATGCGCTCCTCGAATTGGCCGCGGTACTTGGTGCCGGCGACCATCAAGGCCAGGTCCAGCACCACGATGCGCTTGCCGCGCAGAATCTCGGGCACTTCGTTGTCGATGATGCGCTGGCCTAGGCCTTCGACGATGGCCGTTTTGCCGACGCCCGGCTCGCCCAGCAGCACGGGGTTGTTCTTGGTGCGGCGCGAGAGAATCTGAATCACGCGCTCGATTTCGGCTTCGCGGCCGATGACGGCATCCAGTTTTCCTTGGCGTGCCAGTTCGGTGAGGTCGCGGCCGAATGCGTCCAGCGCCGGCGTCTTGGACTTGCCGCCGGATGCTCCTCCGCCACCGCCGCCGCCGCCACCGCCGCTGGTGGTCGAGCCGGAGCCGGAGCTGGTCGTGGCTTCGCCCGCGGAACCGCCCTCTTCTTCTTCTTCTTCGTTCGTGTCGGCACCCAGGAAGTCGAGCACCTCTTCGCGCACTTCCTCGAGCTTCACGCCCAAGTTCAGCAGCACTTGCGCGGCGATGCCTTCGTTCTCCTTGATCAGGCCCAGCAGCAGGTGCTCCGTGCCGATGTAGTTGTGGCCCAAGTTGGTGGCTTCCTCCATGGAAAGCTCCAGGACCTTTTTGGCGCGCGGAGTGAAGGGCAGTTGGCCCATCTGCTGCGCGGAGGGACCGGTCTTGACGATCTTCTCGACCTCGCTGCGGATCTTGGTCAGATCGATGCCGATGTTCTTGAGCACGTTGGCCGCGACGCCAGAACCCTCCTGGACCAAGCCGAGCAGGATGTGCTCAGTGCCCAGGTACTCGTGGTTGAAGCGCTGGGCCTCCTGGCGGGCCAGATTCATCACCTTTTTGGCGCGGTCGGTGAAGCGATCAAACATAGCTGTGGGTATTCGGTGCGTGGCCTGTCGTGTGTTCCCGCCGGTTCGGCTGCCGCCGAACTTGGGAGGGTCCCGCACCCCAGGGGAGGGGGGCAGAGTAAGTGCCTAGGTTCTCGTTGTCGTCCTTCAAGGCCCTGGGGGTTGATTCACCCTCAGGAATCCTTTTCAGACCACCCCGCGCCAGGTGGGAAGGCGGTCGAAATGATGACGCGGGGGGCGAGCCGTCACAAGCCCTGACGGTCCAGGCAAGGCCCCTCGGACTGGTCCAGGGCCTTGATTTCATCGCGCAGGCGTGCTGCGTCCTCGTAGGCTTCGGCACGGATGGCCTCGCGCAGGCGATTTTGAAGTTGTTGCAACTCTTGCTGACGGCGCTGGCGGTCTTGATTTTGGACCCCTGGGCTGCGGCCGGCGTGGCGCGTGGCGCCGTGGATGCGCTCCAGCAAGTCGCGTAGGTGCGGCGCGAATACTTCGTAATCCCGCGGGCAGCCCAGCCGACCGCGCTGTCGGAATTCGACCAGCGTCATGCCGCACTCGGGGCAAGCCAGGCCTACGTCGCGCTTGTTGCGCCGGGCTGTGGTTTGGAGCAGCTTCCAAATCTGCTCGGCATTCTGCGTGAAGGCCGGCATGTTGGGCAGGTTGGAAGCCTCCGCGCAGCGCTCACACAGGTGCTGCTCCTGGATGCTCGACATCGGTGCCGTGGGCCCGCTGGCTGCGCCCTCGCCCTTGGGGGCGGTCGAAGTAGGTGGCGCGGCCGGGGAGCCGTCGGCCGCAGGGGCGGCAATGGGTCCCTGCAAGTGCACGATCTCGGTGACGTGCACCGTGGCTTTGTTTTCCTTGCAGCGATCGCAGAGCATGGTGGCGTGGACGGGGCGG
>JAKFYL010000049.1 GCA_021730845.1 Planctomycetota bacterium
GAGTCGGGCAACCGAACTTTACTCCCATTTCGCTTCACTTCGCACTAGGTTCTCTCTATCATTCCGCCCTCTGTTCCCGCTAGCGGGATTCACGGTCGAGGTGCACACGACGCGCGCAATCGTCGTGGGCTGGCACTTCGACTCCTCCGAAGAAGTAGAAGTCTCGAGATTCGACCTCATGCTCATGGACAACCGAAATTGGAACCGTTCCCTGTGTCTGGCCTTTAGTGCGGCGCTCTTGATGCTGGGAGCTTGTGGTGGCGGCGGCGGCGGAAGCAGTGGAACGGGGGGCAAGGTCTTGGCCGAGAAGGCAACCCCCAATGACACGGCCGCGCAAGCCCAGCCGCTGGGACTCAACCGCGACTGCGTTGGCAGCTTGACCACCCTCGGTGACGTGGATTTTTGGTCGATCAACCTCAAGAACGGGGACCTGATCAAGGTGGACCTCTACGGTTCGCGCTTCGACCAGCCCCAGTGGCGCGCGAACTTGACCCTGCCGCGCGTCACGGTCGTGGCTCCGGACGCCACGACACGGCTGCTTTTTCACGACTACATCGGCGCCATTGCGACGGCCAACTCTTGGCCATGGGGCAAGCACGATCTGGACATCCCTGCCTGGCGCGTGCCTGGCACCGGCAAATTCTATTTGCGCATCGAGAGTGACGATGCCGCGGTCGCGGGCGGAAACTACGCGTTCCGTGTGACCCGGTTGTCGGGTGGCAACAACACCCTCGAGCTCGAAGCCCAGGGTGCGACCGGCGTCAACGACACCCCGGCGACCGCACAGGCGCTGACGACCGGCAACTTGACCGGCTGGAGCGAAGCCGGCGAGTCCGATTTCTATTCGTTCACCGTAGCCGCCTCGACGATTGCCAATTTCGAGCTCACCGCGCAACGCAACGGCGCCTACCGCAACGATACTTCGTACATGGAGCCCGACATGAGCCTGTACGCCAGCGATGGGACCACGTTGCTGCGCACCAGCGACGACAGCTTCTTTGGCGATCCGGCGCTGTACCAGATCTTGCCGGCAGGATCTTATTTCCTCGAGGTTTCGAGCTCCGGCGGAGCCGGCGACGGGGAGTACGTGTTGCGCTACACGCCCACAGCCCTGGGCGTTCCGTTCATCGAGTCGGAAACCAACGACACCAGCGCCACGGCCGACGCGGTCACTTACGGAACGACGATTGCCGCAACCATGGAAGGGCCTGCGGACGTGGACTTCTTTTCGTTCCAAGGCCAGCCGGGCGAAATGGTCCGCATTCGGGCTTGGGATGAGAGCAACTCTTCGTTGCCCCAGGTCTTGGACGACGTGGTCGTCGAACTGATTGGAGTCAACGGCACCACCGTGTTGCCGGTCGGGGGCGAGGGCGAATTCGAAGTTGCCACGTGCATCTTGACCACTGCCGGGACGCACTTCGTGCGTGTGACGCCCGATGGCACTCCGACGGCAACGCTCTACCACCTGCGAATCGAACGGCACCTGCAATCCACTTTCGAGTCCGAACCCAACAACAGCGTTGCAACGGCTGACAAGCTCAGCACGAAAGGCCTAGCCTCGGGAATCATCACGACGGTCAATGATTTCGACACATTCGAGTTTTCCTTGAAGAAGAATCGCATGGCTGTCGTTTCGATCTACGCCGGAACGGTGGGGGCGTTTAGCGACGGATTTGGAGAGTTCTCCGGTTACGGGTCGGACATGCGGCCCTTGATCTACATCAAGAATGAAGCCGGCGCGACGATCGCATCTGCCAGCACGGGCAACATCGTCACGGTGTCGACCGAAGGCGTCGCGGACGGACTCCCGACCGCTTCGGTCGCCTTCGTAGCTCCAGAGTCGGGCAAGTACTACGCCGAAGTCAATTCCGCTGAACTGGGCAACGGGCCGACGCACTACTACATCGTCGAGGTCAAGTAGCCCCGTAAGCAACTGCAACACGGCGGGCACTCTCAGGAGCCAAGCGCTCTTGAGAGTGCCCGCTGCCCATTTGCTGTCACAGTCGGAATGATTTTCCGCTCAATAACGGCATCTCTTGGAGATTCACATCCGATTTGGGTCTCAATGGGCGGCTCGGCTTGCCTGCTGTCGGAATGGGTTTGATACTGAACTTGAGCCGATCACTTCCAGCTCCCTCTCGCTTGAGAGCGCAAATTCGCGCTCCGGAATAGCCCCATGCGTATCCTCTCCTTTACGTCCACCTTCCTTACTTGCCTGGCTGGCGTTGCGGTTTCCAGTTGCGATGGCGACGGCGGATCCTCCTCGCCGCGTACGGTGGTTTCCGAATTGGAACCCAACGACACCGCAGCTCAAGCCCGCGGCCTGGGCTCCGGGCGACCCGGTCGAGGCTCGCTTGCCGCACCTGGCGACGTCGATTTTTGGGCGGCCAAGCTCAAGCAGGGCAACTTGGTGAAGGTCGAGGTCTATGGATCGCGCTTGAATCAGGCCGCCTGGGACGCGAGCGGCACGATTCCAAGGCTCAAGATTTGGGACCGCGACGGCACGACCGTCCTTCTAGAGCATGACTTGTCCGGCCTCGTCGCTGGCAATGGCCCTTGGGCGTACGGCAAGCACGACCTGGATATTCCGCTGTGGCGCGTGCCCGCCGACGGCAAATTCTTCTTCAGCGTTCAGTCCGACAGCTTAGGCGCAGTCGGCGGCGAATATGCCATCACCGTTCGCAAGGTGGCCAACAACCTCGCCCAGACAGTCGAATCCGAACCCATCCAGGTTTCAGGAGAAAACGACACCTTCGCCACTGCGCAAGCGCTGGACCCAAGCTTGCTGCACGGTTGGCACGTTGACAACGAACAAGATTGGTACGAGATCACCATTCCCGGTCCGAGCATCGCGCACCTGGAAGTCGTGGCCTATCGCAACGGCGTTGTACGCGGCGACGACAGCTACTACGACCCGCGCCTGGCTATCTTCGCCAGCGACGGAACGACGCTGGTGCAAGCCGACAGCGACAGCGCGTTCGCGGATCCGCGCCTGGATACCGCCCTTGATGCCGGGACGTACTTTGTGCGCGTGGACGAGGACGGAGACGCCGGTGATGGCCAGTATTTCCTGAGCTATAGCCGCGAGTCGCTGCAATCGGCCGCGGACGAAGTCGAGCCCAACGATGCGACCGCCACCGCGACACCGACCGGCTACGGCAAGCTGGCAGAAGGAGAGCTTGCAGTGGCCACGGATGTGGACCTGTTCCGTTTCCCGGGATTCGCTGGGCAAATGGTCGCACTGCAGCTTTGGGACGAAAGCAATTCCAACCTGGCCGATGATGACGTTTCGGTGACCCTGCTGGCCAGCGACGGTGTGACCGCCGTACCGGTGGGCGGCGGCGGCGGCCAGCAGATTCGGACAGCCTTGCTGCAGAGCACGGGCAATTACTTCATCCGCGTCGAGCCGGACGCGTCCTTTGCCTCGACCAAGTACCACCTGCGCGTACAGCTTCTGCGCCAGGCCGGCTTCGAATCCGAAGTGAACAACACTACGGCGCAAGCAGATAAGTCCGACTCCAAGAAGCGCGCGGCTGGCGCCATCGACCCAGTTGGCGACCTGGACATCTTCTCCTTCAAGGCGGGCAAGAATCGCTTGGTAACGCTGCAGATCTATGCCTCGGCCGCGGCCTCTTCGAGCAACGGATTCCCGGCCTTGAGCGGATTCGGATCGGACCTGCAGCCGATGATTTCCATTCGTGACGCCAGCGGTGCCACGCTGGCTGTCTCGCACACGGTGCTCGTGAACACGATTGGCAGCGAAGGCGTGGTGGAAGGACTGCCGGTGGCTGCAGTGAGTTTCGTCTCGCCGGCCACGGGCATGTACTTTGCGAAAATTAGCGCCGATGACGGAACCGGTGGTTCCAGCCACAGCTACTTGATCGAATTGCGCTAACCAGTCCGCCGGGGATCCGGACGAGTGGTCCGGTTTCCCAGGCGACGGTTTCCTGCGTGTCCCCTCCGGTCGGACCCGCGCTGAGATGCGCGGGTCCGACCGTATCCTTATGCGAGTGAAATCGCGAACCGCACTGCTTGGCGGACTGCTGCTTGGCCTGGGAGCCGGAGTGTGGTCCTTGGCTAGCCTCTGGCAGCAAAGCGAGCCGCAGTCCTCGAGCGCGCCGGCTATGGGGCCGGTCGATGCAGTGCCCGACCCAAGCGAGTTGGAGCGCGAGCCCGCGCACGTGCCGGCGGACGCACGCGCATCTGCCCCGGGTGAGGGTGGAGAGGACGACTTGGAGATGGATTCGGATCCCGAGTCTTCGAGTGTCGCGGGACGGGTGCTCGACACGCAGTCCGCGCCGGTCGGAGGCGTGCCCCTTGTCTGGCTCGCGGATGGCGAACAAGGCGGCCCGTTGGGGATCTCGGACGATCTGGGCGCGTTCCAGTTCGCAGCCGTACCGGTGCCCTCCTTCTTGGTTGCCGAGAACGAATCGTGGGTGACCATCTACCGTGCCCGCCTCGAGGAAGCTTTCGAGCACGATCAACTCGTCGGGGTGGCCCGGCGGACGGCCTACCATGGTGTAGTAGTGTCTGAGACCGGACGCTCGATCTCACAGGCCCAGTTGGAGCTCGTGCATTCGGATCTGCAGCAGCACTTTCCCGGCAGCGAATCCGTGGATTGGCTGTGCATCTCGACTGACAGCGGTGGCTTTCTCTTGGACCCCGCCCCGTCGGTCCAGGGCGCTCGACTGCGCGTAATCGCTCGAGGTTTCGAACCGGAGACGATTGCGTTACCTCCGGACGGTTCTCAATCGTTGCGCGTGGTGTTGCGCGCGCTCGAACCCAGCGCCTTGTCGGTTGCGGGGCGAGTGCGGTTGCCCTCCGGTGAACCGGCTGCCGGCGCACGCGTCATCTACGGCCGCAGTACGACCTTTGCGGATGCTGCCGGAAGATTCCTGCTCGAGCCTCCTTGTCCTGTTGCCGGCCTCGACGGCTACGTTGCACTGCGCGGCTGGCAAGCGCTTGCGATTCTTGACCTTGGAGGGCGACTCGAGCGCGAACACCACATCGAGCTGGACCTGCAGCTGGAGGCGCGGGCGCTTTCGATCGACGGTGTGGTCCAAGACGCGGCTGGCAAGCCGCGCAAGAGATGTCAGGTGTCTATCCTCGACCTGACGCAAATGGATCCGCGGTCTTCCAGCGGTTCCAGCGTGGAAATGGCGTGTGGCTGGGCCAGCGGACCCGTGCGCACGGATGCTCAGGGCGAATTTCGGTTGCACGGCTTGGGCGCGCGCCCGTACTCGTTGCTAGTCGTTAGCGGTCGAGGAGCCCACCTCACGTATTCCGTGACCAAGACTTCTCCAGTGGAAGCAAAGGTCTCCGTAACTCTGCGCGAAGAGCAAGAGTTCGGCGCGCGAGCGGGCCTGGTCGTGGACGGGCTGGATCGACCGTGGCAGGGACTGGATCTGCACCTTGTGACTCCAAGCGTGGACGCGTCCACGGGTGTCCCGGCCCTGACTCGCACGGATCCACAAGGACGATTCGAGTTCCCATTCGCGCCCTTGGGCTGGATCGAGCTTAGAGCCCAAGTGCCCGACACCATCCGGGCCAATTGGTGGCTTGCGCCCGCGCGCGAGGCGCCGCTGCCGAGCCTGCGGCTGCTGCGCGTTCGCAGGGTAGAACTAACGGCGACCCAAGCCTCCGGCGTGCCCGAGGTGGTTTGCGCCGTGGACGCGAGCGGTCGCACGGCGGCGATTGGCCCGGGCCCCGAAGTCGCGGTTTTCGCGAGCTGGACCGCATTTCCCGCGGACGGCGGATCCTTGGTGGTCGAGGAAAGCGCGACAGCTCTCCAGCTCTACCGTCGCGGCCGGCGAATCGGGCACCTGCCGCTCGCACTCGGTGTGCAAACCATCCACTTGACCTGGCCCTGATAGGGGCGCCCCCCGCCCGTGGTGTCCGGGCCTGGCGCGGTGCACCAGGGAGCGCAGCAGGCTATGATCCTCGCCCTTTCCAGGCCCGAAACCCGGCCCAAGCAACGAGAACCCCATGGCATCACCCAAGAAAGTCGTCGTCATCGGAGCTGGGCCCGCGGGCTACGTGTGTGCGATCCGTTTGGCTCAGCTAGGCATCCGTGCCACGCTCGTCGAACGCGGCGCCTTGGGCGGAACGTGCCTCAACGTCGGCTGCATTCCCTCCAAAGCCATGATCGCGGCGGGGTCCTTGGCACACCGCATCGGCGAAGCCGGTGTGATGGGTATCCACGCTGGACCCGTGCGCGTCGAAATCGAGAAGCTCGTCGCTTGGAAGGCCGGAATCGTGCAAAAACTGGTCGGCGGCATCGGCGGCTTGTGCAAGAACCACGGCATTTCCGTGGTGCAGGGTGAGGCCAGTTTCCTCGACGCTCACAAGGTCGCGGTCAAGACCAGCACCGGCACGCAGACCCTCGAAGCCGACGACATCGTCATCGCAACGGGATCCGAGCCGATTGCAATTCCCGGATTCGCATTCGACGAGAAGCACGTTTGGTCCTCGACCGGGGCGCTTGCTCCTACGCGCCTCCCTGAACGACTGCTGGTGATTGGTGGGGGATACATTGGATTGGAACTAGGGACGATGTTCCGCAAGTTGGGCAGCAAAGTCACCGTTCTCGAAGCGACCCCCAACGCGCTACCCGGCCAAGACAAGGACTGTGTCAAGGTCATCGAACGCGCGCTGAAAAAGTTGGGAGTTGAGCTGCGCACCGAAGTGATGGCTCTGGGATACGAAGCCCGCGGCGCGGAACTTCACGTGCGCATCAAGACCAAGGCCGGGGAAGAAACCCTGGTCTGCGACCAAATCGCCTCTTGCGTGGGTCGCAAGCCGTTCTCCAAAGGTCTGAACTTGGAACGCGCCGGGCTTGCCGTGGACTCCAAGGGATTCCTCAACGTGGACAAGCACATGCGCACGAGTATCGGCCACATCTACGCAATCGGGGACATCGCCGGTCAACCCATGCTGGCTCACAAGGGCAGCAAGGAAGGTCTGATTGCGGCAGCCGTAATCGCCGGCAAGAACGATGCCTACGATGCGGCCTGTGTTCCCGCAGTCATTTTT
>JAKFYL010000022.1 GCA_021730845.1 Planctomycetota bacterium
GAACGATCATCTCAAGTTCCAAACTACCACGGCTCCCCAGGGCGTCAACCCCAGGGCGACAACCCCAGGCGACAACCTCGGAGGTCCATGGCTGCTTAGAACCGGCCCGGCGAGACCGGGGCCGCCGGTTCCGGCTTGGGCACTTTCTCGTAGGCGGCAGGTACGGCGCTGGGAACGTTTTTCACGTGCCCGTCGAACCAAACGATCATCTCCGCCAAGCAATGCATCACGGACTCGCGCGCGCGGTAGCCGTGGTCTTCGCCAGGCAGCACGACCAGGCGCGCCTTGCCGCCGTGGCCCTTCATGGCCTGGAACAGGCGTTCCGACTGCATGGGGAACGTGCCTGGGTTCGAGTCCCGCTCGCCGTGAATCATGAGCAAGGGCTCGTTGATGCGGTCGGCGAAAAAGAACGGCGACAGGCGCGTGTAGGTCGCCGGGGCTTCCCACAACGTGCGGCGCTCGCTTTGGAAACCAAACGGTGTCAGCGTGCGGTTGTAGGCGCCGCTGCGCGCGATGCCGGCGCGGAACAAGTCGCAGTGGGCTAGCAGGTTGGCGGTCATGAAAGCGCCGTAGCTGTGTCCGCCGACGCCCACGCGCGTGGGATCGCCGACACCCAGGCGATCCGCTTCTTCGATGGCGGCCTTGGCCGAAGCCACGGCTTGGTCGAGGAAGGTTTCGTTCATCGTTTCGGGGTCGCCGACGATGGGCATGGCCGCGTCGTCCATGATCGCGTAGCCGGCGAGTAGGAAGAACAGGTGGGATGGCCCCCCCACGCGCATGAAGCGATGCGGCGAAGCCGTGACCTGCCCGGCGGTGAGCGGATCGCTGTATTCCATCGGATAGGCCCACACCACCAGCGGCAGGCGCGTGCCTTCCACGTAGTCCTTGGGCAAGTACAGCGTGGCCGACAAATCGACCCCGTCGGCGCGCTTGTACTTGACCAGGCGCTTTTGGATGCCGCGCAGCGCAGGCTGGGGATCGGGAAACGCGAGCACTTCGCGCGTGGCGTTTTGCTGCAAATCGAGCTCGATCCAACGCGGCGGCTGATCGTTGCTCTCGGACTGCACCAGAATCGTGGGCTTTTGGTTCTCGCCGCTGGCCATCACGTCCTGGCACACTTCGTAGCGGCCCTCCTGGCATTGCCACAGGCGCTGGATTTCGAGCGTGGCGAGGTTTTGGCGATCGAGGAACGGGCGTGCGCCCGCAGGGCTCGCGCCTTGCCCAGCGCGGTACACATAGTCGCCATCCTGGCGCGGGACAATGCTTCCGTCGGCGCGCCACTCTTGCACCAGGCCGCCCTTGTCCGCGTAGCGGTCGTTCATGCTGCGGTCATCGAGCATCTTGGGCTCGAAGGCCCCGCTCGTGGAGAACAGCCGCGTTCGCACCCAGCGCCGATCGCGATCGTATTCGCTGGCGATCACTTGGCTGGGATCGGCGAGCCAAGTCAGGCCGCGCGCGCGGTGCTCGAGCTTCAAGAGCTCGCGCGGCGCTTCTTGAAAGGGCGCGGCGTGGACCAAGACGCGGTCGCGGTGCGGGGCCTTGCGCTTGGGATCGCCGCCGTCCAAGGCCTCGAACCAGGCCAGAGTGGCGGGCGCACTGGCTTGCCAGCGCAGTTGCCGCGGCCCGGTTCGCACGCCTTCGATGGGGATGTTTTCGCCCAGCGGCATCACAGCGGCCGTGTGCACCAGCGCGCCTTGCTGGTCCCACACTTCGTAGCGGCTGGGAAAGAGACTAGCCGGAAGCAAATACGAAAACGGGCGTTCCAAACGGCCTACGAGCAGATACTGACCGCTGGGAGAGGAGTCGACCTCGACGTACAGCGCCGGTTTGCCCAGCTGCTTGGTCGCGCCGGTGCCGACGTGGATCGAGGCCAGCTGCGAGGTTGCGAAATGCTCGAAAGAGCGCGCGTCGGTCTCATCGCCCAGCAAATCCTGGTAGGTGCGCGTGGGCGAGATTTCGCCGCTGGTCTCCTGGATCGCGGGCCCGTCGGGCAGTTTGTCCGCGGGCGGAGCCGCGGGGCGATCTTGGGGCACCAGCGGGCAGATCACGTGCTGTCCGTCGCTGGCCCAGGTCCAAGACAGGAGCACGGTGTTGATGCCGGTTGCGATGCGTTTGGGCTCGAGGTTCGCCACGCTCGCCGCCCACAGATCGACTTGCGACTGCCCGCGCAAGGCAAACACGAAATGTTCCGAGGTGTGCGACCAGCTCACGCCGTCGATGCGCGCGCCTTGGGGCAAGACGACCGGGCGGCTGGAGCCGTCGCTCACCTTGCGCAAGGTCAGGCCCGTATCGAAAGCGTCGCGCTTGGGCGCGTTGCACGCCGGATCAATGCGCACGCCGGCAAGTCCCACCCAGGGGCGCACGACTTCGGCGAGCGGCGGCATGGCCGGGCGCTCGACCAGCAGCATCCATTTGGAATCGGGCGAAGTCCTCACGCCGGGCGTCGGCGCCGCGTCGAGCAGGTCCACCATGGCTTGCGGGGGAAGCGTGTAACCCGTGGATCCTTGGAGCCCTGAAGACTCCTGGAGCGAAACAGCGGGCGCGAAGAGCGCAAAGAAAAGCGTCGCAATGTGCATGGCTTGGGGTGGAGAGTACGAGCGCGTTGGAAGCCGCATGTCCCGGCGGATGTTCCATCGGACCGAGCTGGCGCGGAGCCCCCATGCTAGCCCGCGCGCGGAAATACAGCACAAGTAAGCACAAATTGTACCTAGCCGGACGCGAAGCGTGCGCCAGTTCACCGGCCAACTATCCCCTGGATGCCACGCGCCATTGACTTTCCTAGGGTGAGGATCGAGGATTGCCAGAAGTCATGAACTTGTACCTTGCCGTGCACAGTGCGTTGGCACTCCTTGCGACCGCGGCGCAAGCCAGTCAAACTCCCCCACCAGCTCGCGAACTTTTCAGGCACGAGAAACCGATCCTCCAACTGGCGGCAACGGACGACGGATCCATGCTCCTCACTTCGTGCGAAGGCTCCAAAGTGCAAGCTTGGAGCCGGAAACAAGAACGGGTGGCTTGGAGCATCGAACTGCCCAAGGGGGGCCGCGCAATGCACCTCGACGCGGGTGAGGAATCAGTCGCTTACGCCCTGGGCTACCCGGGGGCCACGGTCCACTCCCTGAAAGACGGCAAGCGGCTCAGCAATGTCGGCGGCTCCGCAAGCATCGAGGAATACGCGACTTGCTTGGCGTTCGATTCCAAGGGCCGTTGGGCGTGGGTTGGAACCCAGATGGGAGTTGCCCACCGCGTGATTCCGTCCGACGTCGGATCCTGGAGCCGGCGCCCACTGAAAAACGAAGGCATTACCTGTTGCGCGCTGGACGCACGCGACAAATGGCTCGCCTTGGGGGGGAAGGACTTTTCAATCCGCTTCATCAACTCCGAATCGGCGTCAACGGATGACGACAAGATCTTCGTCGGCCACGAGCAGCCGGTGTCGGCGCTCGTGTTCGATCCGAAAGGGGCAAAGCTCGTCTCCGGGGATGAATCCGGCAAGCTGATCGTATGGACGGTGACCAGCGGAAAACCCTCCCCAGCTTGGAGCGCCCATACCAAGCGGGTTCAATCGCTGGCGATGCACCCGCAGGGCAAGTGGGTGGCTAGCGCCGGTGCTGACGGCTCGATCGAGCTTTGGGACCTAGGTTCTCGCGAGCGTCTGCGCACGCTCGCGCCAGCCGGGCCCAGCGCTGTCGTGAGCCTTGCCGTGCTCGACAAGGGCAAGTCGCTGGCGTCCGCGGCAGGAACCGCGGTCACGCTGTGGGACCTGTCCCAGCTCTAGCGCGGAGGAATTGCAGCCTGGGAAACCCTTTCGGCCCAAGCTTCGCCCTTGGGAAACGGCCCGCCAAAACGCGCTCGCTCCACGGCTTCGCCATGGCAAAAGAAAAATCAAACCTTTCGAAGAAGTTGTTGCTCACCAATCGCGAGGCTTTGCTTGCCAAGTACGGAGCCAGCAGCGTCGGAGAGATCGAAAAAGCAGTCAAGGCGCTCGCCGTCGCCGACAAAAAGCGCGGCTTCGCAACCAAGCTGATGTACTTGGACGGCAGTGCTTTGGGTGCCGCGCGCGTAACGGATGCGACGGACCCGGCCGAGAACAAGGCCGCTTTCGATGCTCTGGCCAAGAAATATCGCCCCGAGTACTTCGTCATCCTCGGTTCCCGCGACGTGGTGCCTTACCAGGACCTCAAGAACAAACTGCATGATCCCGCGGATCCCGAGTCCGACTCCGATCGCTTCGCTTGGAGCGACCTGCCTTACGCGTGCGAGGCGCGCTACAGCCAGGAAATCAGCAAGTTCCTCGGGCCGACGCGGGTCGTAGGTCGGCTGCCCGATCTCACGGGCGCCCGCTCGCCCAAGTATCTGCTCGACTTGCTCGCGCACAGCGCCAAGGCGCTGCCCAAGCCCCGCCCGGAAACGGCCTTCGCGCTTTCGGCCAGGATCTGGTCGAGATCGACCAACATGAGCGTGCGCAACATCCTGGGCGCTGTGCCCACGGTGCACGATTCGCCCAAGGCGGGGCCGAAGTTCTCGGCCGCGCAATTGGGCGATCCCATTCACTTCGTCAACTGCCACGGCAACGAGTCCGATCCCACCTTCAGCGGCGAAGGTCCCGAGGATCACTACAGCGACGCGCTGGACTCGCGCAAGCTGAAGGGGCTCAGGCGGGGCACGGTGGCGGCCTTCGAGTGCTGCTACGGCGCGGAGCTCTACGACCCGACTGGCCTGCCGGCCATGGGCATCGCCAACACCTATCTGTCCCTGGGCGCCGCGGCAGTCTTGGCCTCGACCACGATCGCCTACGGCCCCGCGGTGGGCAACGCCAACGCGGATATTCTTTGCCAGGTCTTCATCGAGCAGCTCTTGCGCGGCGCCTCTTTGGGGCGCGCCCTACTCGAAGCGCGACTGGCTTACGCAAACCAACAAAGCGTGGTCGATCCCTACGACGAAAAGACCTTGGCTCAGTTCGTGCTACTGGGAGATCCGTCCCTGCATCCTTTCGCGGACTCTGGCCCCAAGCAGGGCGGGGCAAAGGCGGCGGTTTCGGCTGGAGTTCGAGCTTCGGCCCATGCCGCGCGGCAGCAACGCCGCGTGCGCCTGATGAAGGCCGGCGAGCACCTGTCCAAGTCCTGTGCGTATACGCTTCCCACGCACAAACCGCACCAGGCGCAGCAGAGCCTTGCCAAGCAAGCTTTGGGCCTGGGCAGCAAGGGATTCCGGCATGTGCGCGTCTTCTCGGTCGTGGAACCCACGCCCCAGCGCAAGAGTGCGGGCAAGGCCATGGCGACGATGCCCAAGGCTTCGCATGTCTTCGTCGCTACCAGGCGCCGCGGCCGTGCGCGCAGCGGAACGCCGCGCTTGGAGGGGCTGCTGGCCTACTGGGTGAACGGGAATACGGTCCAGATCAGGCTGCACAGCAAGTAGGACGTACTACAATCGACTCATGCGCCTAGTCGGCCGAATCGAGATTGGTGCGTTTGGAGCGGACTCCAAGAGCGCCCGCAAGCACCAAGCCTTCTTGGTGTGCGACAGCGGTGAGCGCATGTTGCTACGGCGCTACGACGGCCCAGCCATGCGTGACAAGGTCCTGGAAGCCATGGCTGGCCAGCGGGTTGAGGCCGAGGGCCTGGTGCGCGAGCACCTGCTCCTAGCCAAATCGCTAAAGCGGGCCAAATCGCTGAAGAAGGTCAGCAGCGTTATAGCACCCGCTCCGGGAAAAGCGCTTTCAGCCGCGAGTAGAAAACCGAAGCAAAAATATTGAAGCCCTTGTCGGAGGGGTGCAGCTCGTTGTGCCACGAACTGCTCTTGGGCTCGAGCTTGCCTTGCTTGCTGATGACCGTGACCCCGGAGTGAGAACTGCCCAGGCCTTCGAGCATGGCTGCGAAATGCCGCAGCATCACTTTGGTTACTTCGAAGCGCGCGTCCAGGCTCGGAAAGCCACGCAGATCGAACGTCGGTTTGAGCCAGGGGCCCAAATGGCAAGCGCCGCGGCCGTCGGGTATGGCGAAATCGTAGCAGTGGAAGATGAGATGCGTCGCGGGGCTCAGGCTGTCGCGCAGCTCGATCAAGTCTTCGTAGCCCGCGCGCACCAAGGCCATGGCTGCCTCGAAGCGTTGTTGGTGGATCTGCTGCTGGGGCGACAGCTTGGGGTCGAAGTCCCGAATCCACAGCGCCATCGGGTTGTCGACGATGTCGTTGCCACCGCCGGAAAACAGCAACACGTCCCAGGGGCCGCCGGCCGGGCAGCCAAGCGTGAATCGCTCGACCAGCTCCGCGCGCTCCTTAACGCCCAGCATGTAGCGCACCTCGTCTCCGGCCTTGGCCAAGTTGAGGATCGGCACACCTAGCCGCTCCTGCAAGCGCGGAATGATGCCGCCGCCGAAGAAAGGAAACGGGTAGTCGAACCAGGAATCGCCTTCGGCGAAAATCTGCAGTGGCTTTGGTCCCGATTTGGGCCCGGGCTTGGCTTGGACCTTGGCTCCCTTGCGGGCTTTCTTGCGCGGCGCTTGGCCCAAGCCCTTCACACCGCGCTGCTTCATGATCGCCAGCGTGGCGCTGTACTCGCGAATGCGCTGGCGTTGCTCGCGCTCGCGCAAGAGTGCCAGCCGCTTGCGTTCGAGACCAACGGTTGCTGGCGTGGCGCCGCTTTCCGGCCCGACTTTGGCGCGTTTCTTGGCTGCAGGCAAGAAGGATCGCGCCAAAGTCTGCGCTTGCGCCAGCGTCACCGGTCCAGTGCCGGGAACCTGGGCTGCATTGCGTGCTCGGCTAGGAGCCTTCGACACTGCTGCGCTGCGACGGGCTTTCTTGGCCATGAAATCCTCCTAATTTCGAGCTGCTTCGCTCTTGGACTGGACCTGGAACGCCTAACCACGATACCCAACGCGAAGCGCTAGCCATCCCCGCCAAGG
>JAKFYL010000189.1 GCA_021730845.1 Planctomycetota bacterium
TCCTGCGCGGGCGCAGCCCGCGCAGGAAGTGAGCCTGGCACCAAAGGTGTTGGATTCGAGCCTGGCTCCGTACCTCCGGATTCGAGCCCTGGCTCCGTACCTCCGGGTTCGAGCCCTGGCTCCGTATCGTGGCTCCGTACCTCTGGCTCCCCGTACCTCCGGGCCTGAGCGACGGACCTAGTCCACGTGAGCCATGACGCGTTCGTCGCCCATTTGCAGGGCAACTTGCATGCGGTGGGCGCGCTGGCCGCTGAAGAAACGTCGGAACAGCGTCTGGAACACGTTTTCGTACAGGCGTAGGACGCCTTTGGTGCCCAAGCGGTACACGAAATCCGTGATGGCCCAATAGCGCGGCCCTTTGAGTCCCTGGGCGGTGGCGTACAGCTTGGCTTGTTCCGCCACCATGTACTCGCTGAACAGCATGTAGCTGACCAGCAATGGCTTTTGCAGCCAGCGCCGCTTGATCAACCCTGGTGCCACCTTCATCAGCGATGGGAACCGAACCAAGATCGGAAAGAGCTTGTGCAGGTTTTCGATCTGCGCCTTGTTCTCGAACAGGATCGAAGAGGTGCGATTGAACTTCTCGGGGAACTGGTCGTACTCGGAAACCGCGTAGCCCATCTGCTTGGTCATGTCGGCGATGTCGAACTCCGGATACGGCTGCATGATCGAAACCAAAGGGTGGTCGACCTTGCATTCGATGTTCAGGCGCACCGTGTCGAACTCGTCTTCCATCGTGCCGCCCGGACCGCCAAGCATGTTCAACGAGCCCAAGCGGATGCCATATTTCTTGATCCAACCGGCCGCGTCCACGAGCTGCTTGCGCGTCGTGTTCTTGCGAAACACGGCATTGCGAACGTAGTCGCTGGCCGCCTCGAAGGCGATGCGCGCGTAGACGCATCCGGCCTTGGACAAGAGCTCGATGTGACGCTCGGTGGTCATGTTCGCCATCAGGATGACATCGAACGGCAGGCCGATTTCCTTGGGATAGCGCTCGCAGAACTCCTCGAGCCAATCGGTCTTCAAATTGAAGATGTCATCTAGGAAGTGCACGAACTTCAAGTTGTAGCGCGCTCGTACGTCCTTGATTTCCGCCAGCACGTGGTCGACCGAGCGCTTGCGCGTGTATTCCTTGTTGTTGGCGTTGTAGACCTTCTTCTTCCACGCGTGGTGGAAACAGAACGAGCAGTTCATCGGGCATCCGCGTTGGGTCACGAAGACCTTGCGGTCGCTGTTGCGGTAGATGTCGCCGGCTTCGTAGATCACGTCGCGATCGGGAAAACCGAGCAAGTTGAGATCGCCTGCAAGCGGCCGCTGCGGATTCTTGATGATCTCACCGGTCGACTTGTGCTTGAACCAGAAGTTGCTCACGTCGTAGTAGTCCTGGCCCGCCTGCATGCGGTTCAGGAGTTCGACCATGGCCAGTTCGCCTTCGCCGCGGCAGATGCCGTCGATACCTTCGAGTTCCACGAACTCAGGGCTGAACGTCGGGTGCGGTCCGCCGAACAACGACATGACGTTCGGCAGGACCTCTTTCACCTTGCGGTTGATGTCCGCGAAATACAGGTGCATCCCCGTGGTGACCGAGTAGCACACTACGTCGGGGTTGTATTCCTTGAGCTTTTCGAGCCAGGCGCGGTCGGGGATGAACAGCGCTTTGGTCTGGTGGCCGGCGTCCTTGATGGCGCGTGAGATCCACATGATCCCCAACATTTCTTGGGGCAGGTACTCGTCGATGAAGAGGACTTTCATCAGGTTCGTCTTGAGCTTCGGGGCGCGGTGGTGCGGATCGAGGTGAGTTATTCCGAGCAGGGCCACTTGCGCGACCTCTCTGGTCTAGAAGTCTAACGCCTGGCGCGCAAAGCGCCGCCGTAAAGATCCCTTCGTACAGGGGAGCCGGGAAAGTTGACCGTGCAAGCGCGGCTTTGGTCCGCGTGCAGCGCCAGGAGCCCCGCCGCGCGAATGGCCGCCCGGGCCGATGACTGCTTTCGGGTCGTAATTATTGCGAGACTTCGCGCAATACTTGTTCCACCCGGCCGAAAGTCGTTTCTCTGGAAAAACGCTGCATGCGGGCCAGGCCTGCTTGAGCGAAACGCCGGCCAAGCTCGGGATCGGACAGGATGCGCTGCATGGCTTTGGCTAGCTCGCTGGGGTTGCGCATGGGCACCAACAGTCCGTTGGTTTCGTGGGCTACGACTTCCGGATTTCCGCACACATTGGTGGCGACGATGGGCGTGCCCAGCGCGGACACTTCCAGCAACGTGTGCGACAGACCTTCGTACTCGCTGTTGAGCACGAACACGTCTGCAGCGCGCACAAAGAGTGGAATTTTCTCGTAGGGCACGTTGCCCAAGAAGTGGACTCGCGCGGCCAGGCCTTTGGCGCGCGCGTGCTCCGTCCACGACGCGAGCATGTCGCCGTCGCCCGCAACCAAGAGGTCTACGTCAGCAGGCAATTCGGCTAGGGCGTCGATGATGCCGTCGACTCCCTTCCACACCATCAGACGACAAATGGTCAGTGCGTATTTGCGCTTGGAATCCAGACCCAACTGCTGGCGCGCCTGGGTTTGGCTCAGGCTGAAATCCTGCTGCGTCGGCCCGTGGTAGGCGTTGTAGATTAGCTCGACTTTGTGCTCGGGTATGCCGTAGCGTTCGATGGGAATGCGGCGCAAGAAATCGGAACAAGCGATGATGCGCGAGCAGGCCGTCCACCAGCCTTTCTGGAGCAGCCGCGCAGCGCGCACGCGCAGACCGTAGCTCTTGGTCTCGAAGGTCTCGATCGTGTCGCCGCCGATCCAACCCTTGCGGTGGCTGATCTCCCAAATACCGTCGACCATGATGCGAATGACCACCGGACGCAAAGCGAGCTTGGCAGCGAACACATGCAACAACGCCAAGTGCTCATTGATATAGACCACGTCGGCCGCCCGCGCCTTGCGCCATACCTGCCAGGCAGCCTTGAGGTAGCGGACTGGCAGCGCACCGCGGGCGACGCTGGTGACCTCGAACGGGTAGCCCTGGGGCTTGGGATCCGAGCAGAACGCCACCACATGCACCTGGTGCCCGCGAGCAGCCAGGAATCGGCCCAGGTGAGGAACGTAGACGGCCGGCCCCCCTAGGTCAGGGGGAAATACCGGGCTTGTGAGGAGGATCCGCACGGTCGAGGAAGACTACCCCGTCAGGCTCGAGCATTGCCTGGGCTGTGGCCTGGAGGGGCCGGCACCGAGCGTTTTTCCTGGTTTTGGGTTCCGAGGGCGCAATCGAGAAAAAAAATGTGGATCGCCTGGGCAGCAATGGCCCAAGTGGTTCCAGAAATGGGACCGCCGAGGAGTTGCAGTATGCACGTTTCTAACAATCCTGTATCCTTTCGCGCCTCTCTCTCGAATCGTCCGAGTTTTCCCGTTGGTTGGAACGGGAAGCAGAACGCTTCGTACTACCTGGGCTCCTTCCGCCCAGTCAGCTTGTCTCCGCAGCCATGATCACGAAAGCCCGTCTCCTGACCCGCAAGCTCGCTCGCGCCTTCAAACCCGATTCCCGCCTGGCTGGAGTCATGGGTGCGGCGGAGTTCGAACGCGTTTTCTTGCGCGAGCGCGAGCTGGCGGACCGCCACGAGCATTGCTTCTCGATGCTCGTCTTCGTGCACGGCAAGTCTCAAGACCGGCGCGCTGCCGACGCGGCCCTGGCCCGTCTGCTCGCCGACCGATTGCGATCCGTCGACGTCGTCGGCCATCTGGATGAATTCCACCTCGCTGCGCTCCTGGCCTTTACAGATGGAGAAGGCGCCGGCCAGGTCTCGGACGACATCATCCACCGGCTCGCGCGGGCGGGTTTTGACTTCAACTGCCGCACTTTCACCTACCCCTCCTCGAGGGGGGGAATCAAGGGCAAGCCCAGTTCCAAGGGCCGTGAAGAGCAACGTGGCCACAAGGTCGACGGAGAACTCTTGTCCGCGCGGACGAGCAAGCCAGAAGAGCAGGTCGGGTCACCGGCGTCCGATCATGCCGCGGCTGTCTCCGCGCGCGCCACCAGCTATCTGCCCAGTGAATACCTCGAGTTGTCGCATGTGCGCGACAGCCTCGGAAAGCGGCAATCCTTTGACCTGGAGCCCCTGCTGCACGAAAAGCTCTCCTTCCTGCGGCGGGGTTTTGACATCCTGGTTTCGGGACTGGCGCTGATCGCGCTTGCGCCGCTGTTGGCTTTGATCGCCGTGCTGGTCAAGCTCTCCTCGCGCGGCCCCGTGATCTATGTGCAACAGCGCGCGGGCCTGGGCGGCAAGCCATTCCCCTTCTACAAGTTCCGCTCGATGTACGTCGACGCGGAGCAGCGCCAGGCCGAACTCGCCGAACACAACGAGAAAGACGGGCCAATCTTCAAGATGAAGAACGACCCGCGCATCACTCCGGTCGGCAAATGGCTGCGCCGCTGGAGCTTGGATGAGCTACCCCAGCTGTTCAACGTCCTGATTGGCGACATGACTGTGATTGGACCGCGCCCGCCCAAGCTCAATGAGGTGGCCGAGTACCGTACTTGGCACCGCCGCCGATTGACGCGCCGGGGCGGCTTGACTTGCATTTGGCAGGTCAGCGGCCGCAGCGAAGTCGGCTTCGAAGACTGGATGCGCATGGATGTGCGCTACATCAAGCGGCGCAACCCGGCCTTGGACCTATCGATCCTCGCACGCACCCTGCGAGCCGTGGTATCGGCTCGGGGTGCATACTAGGGCCGCCGCCGGTCTCCGGCCTGGCCTTGCGGCCTCGGGCAGCGCCGGTCGTAGCCTAGGACTCAAGCGTTCCAGGAAGGCCTTCCGATGGGGCCCATCTTGGCGCGACTGTCGGCCCACGTATGTCTCCATCGCCTTCCATGGAACCCAAGGATTTGGATTTCGGCTTCGTCGTCATCGGCCGCAATGAGGGCGAGCGGCTGCGCCGCTGCTTGGAATCGATTCAGGTGGAGCGGGCGCTCACCGTGTATGTGGATTCGGGGTCAACGGACGGCAGCCGCGAGATGGCTCGCGAACTGGGGGCCACGATCCATGAGCTGGACCTGACGCGTCCCTTCACGGCGGCACGTGCACGCAATGCGGGTTGGCGCTTGTTGCTCGAGCTGCACCCCCAAATGCGCTTCGTTCAGTTCATGGATGGGGATTGCCGCCTGCATGCGGGCTGGATCGCCGCTGCGACTCAAACGGCCCGCGCCAATCCCCAGGCTGCGGTGGTCTTCGGCCACCGGCAAGAAGTGGCCCCCATGGCATCGCCCTACAATCGCATGTGCCACATGGAATGGAAGCACCAGCCCGGCGAGGCCGAAACCTGCGGCGGAGATGCTTTCGTGCGTGTCGACGCATTGCAGCGCGTGGGCGGCTACGACCCTAGCTGGATCGCCGGAGAGGAACCCGACCTGTGTCTGCGGCTGCGCCAGGCGGGTTGGAAGATCCTATGCCTCAAGGACGCGATGAGCGACCACGATGCCTCCATGCACCGGTTCGGCCAGTGGCTCAAGCGATCGCTACGATCCGGCTACGCGTCCGCTGAGGGACTGGCCAGGCACGGCGCGGTGGATCGTCAGAGCTTGCACCAAGTTCGCAGCAGCTTGGTGTGGGCTCTGCTGTGGCCGTTCTTCTGGCTCGCCGCTGCCTTGGCTTGCACGTTGGGTGGCCTGCGACCATTGGGCCTGGGTGCGCAAGCCGCGATGGCGGGCTGCGTCCTGGCTTTCCTGACCGGTTACGCCTGGCTGTTCGCGCGCATCTATCGTTCGCGGCTGGCCTTGGAGGATCCGCCCGCGGATGCACGTTTGTACGCCCGGTTCTGTTTGATTAGCAAATTCTCCGAGTTGGCTGGCATGCTGCTGTATGCGTTCAACCGCTTGATTGGCCGCCGGCAAACACTGATCGAGTACAAGACCGTGGCGCCTTCCAGTACCTCCAGCTGAGCCGGATCGCAAACCGAAGTTCTCGAGGATGAGCAGCTTGGCAAGCCTCTTGGCGGCGCTTCTGGTCTGCGCCATGGCGCCTGGCACGCTCGAATTGCTCGTGCTGAGCCTGGCCGGCAGCCTCCCGACGCGCAAGTTCACTCGATCTCGTCGCGCTGGTCACGCATCGCCCGTGCGCAGCTTGGGCGTCGTGGTGCCGGCGCACGACGAAGAGCGCCTAGTGGAACGCTGCGTCAAGAGCCTTTGCGCCATGAAGCGCGGCGATTTCGAGCTGCGCATCCTGGTCGTCGCAGACAACTGCACGGACGCGACAGCCGAGCTGGCGCGGCGCGCCGGAGCGCAAGTGCTCGAACGCACCGATGCCCACAACCGCGGCAAGGGCCATGCCTTGGAGCTGGCTTTCCGGACTTTGCTAGCGGAGGGTGTCGAGGCCCTGGCTGTCGTCGACGCGGACAGCGAAGTCAGTCCCGATTTCGCTCTGGCCGTGGTCGAGCGCTTGCGCGCTGGAGCCGACGGCGTGCAAGTGCGCTACGCGCTCTCCAATGCGGCGCACAGCTTAAAAACACGTCTGGTCGACGTGGCTTGGAACGCCTTCAATCTGCTGCGGCCGCGCGGACGCGACCGGCTCGGACTGTCGTGCGGCATCCTGGGCAACGGCTTCGCGCTCTCGGCGCGCTCCTTGACTCGGTCCCCGTACGTAGCGCGCTCGATCGTCGAGGACCTCGAGCACCACCTGGCCTTGGTCCTGGATGGCCAGCGGGTGGAGTTCGAACCTCTGGCCTTCGTGCGCGCCGAAACGCCGACCCACGCTAAGGGTCTCAAGACCCAGCGCACGCGCTGGGAAGGCGGGCGTCTGAAAGTCGCGCGGCAGGAACTACCGCGCCTTGCCAAGGCATTGCTGGCCGGTCGCATTCGCGTGCTCGAACCCATGGCGGATCTGTGCCTCTTGCCGCTGTAGT
>JAKFYL010000431.1 GCA_021730845.1 Planctomycetota bacterium
CTCCTCTGCTGGGCGCCTTTGCCATGCAAGGCTCAGGCAGCGGCTGGGGTGCATGGCTTTTCGCGCTGCTGTTCGCCTGGCAATTTCCGCATTTCATGGCCATCGCCTGGTTGTACCGCCAGGACTACGCCCGGGCCGGCATGAAGATGTTGCCGGCCATGCCGCAAGCCGAAGGCTTGGCAGGGCGTCAATCGGCGCTGTATGCGCTGGCCATGTTGCCGCTGTGCCTGTTGCCCGCCCTGGGGCAGGCCGCCGGATGGGTGTGGCTCATCGGTTCCCTGACCCTTGGGGCTGCATATCTACTCGCGGCCGTGCGTTTTGCCTTGTCGCAGACCCAGCGCAGCGCGCGCACTTTGCTGTTCGTCTCCCTAGTTCACCTGCCCGCCCTGTACACCGTCGCCTTGCTCGATCCCGTCGTCCGCGCGGTAGCCCTCTCCCAATCCTCATGAGCCAAGCAGTAGCAGCCTTCGATCCGGCCCACGACGCGCCGGCGCATCACCACCCGATCTACGACTACGACAGCGGACCGCCCGTGCACCGCGGCAAGTTCGCCATCTGGTTGTTCCTGGCGACCGAGGTGATGTTCTTCACCGGCTTGATCGGCACCTACATCGTGCTGCGCATGGGCACGCCGATCTGGCCCGATCCGGAAGATCGACTCAATGTGCCTGTCACGGCCTTGAACACGTTCTTCCTGATTTGCAGCTCGGCCACCATGGTCAAGGCTGTGGAGCGTGCCATGCAGGGCAATCGCTCGGGGCTACTCGGTTGGCTAGGGCTCACGATCGTCATCGGCTCGATTTTCGTGGGAATCCAAGCCTACGAGTACGTCGAACTGTTCCACCAGGGCAAGCTGCCCAATGTCGACATCTTCTTCTCGACCTTCTACGCCATGACGGGTTTCCACGGGGCGCACGTGGCCATCGGGGTGTTGTGGCTCATCTGTGTGTGGATTGCTGCTCTGTTCGGCAAGCTCCCGCAAAGCAAGTACATGACCGTGGAACTCGCGGGTCTGTACTGGCACTTCGTGGACTTGGTATGGGTCCTGTTGTTCACCATCGTGTACTTGATGTAAGGCTGCCATGAGCGCAAAAGACGGACTGGGCTACAGCATTTGGAAGATCTTTGTCGCGCTGTTCCTGCTCACGAGCCTGGAAGTGGCCTGGGGCATGTACTTGCGTGAACCGCGCTGGCTGCTTTGGACTGGGCTCCTAGGCTGCGCGCTCGTCAAGGGCCTCCTGATCTTCATGTACTTCATGCACATGAAGTTCGAGCGCATCTTGGTGTGGTCGCTGATCTTGCCGACGCCGCTGTTGATCATGATCATTTTCCTGTTCATCCGGCCGGATATCTCGCGCAATTCCCTGCGCGATAACCCCAACGGCGCCATGCTCAACTCCCAAGGCAAGGTCGAGATCATGCAGCGCGAGTTCCACTCGGCGCACGAGGCGGAGCCCGCGGCACCGTCTGCGAAGTGACCAGCCCATGAACCGCCCTGCCAACCGGGCGCTGCGGAGCGCGGGATTTGGCCTGCTAGCCGCGTGGTTGGTGGTCAGCTGCAGCCGTTCCAGCACGGCGGGCCCGGGTTCGACGAGCCTGGCCAAGGCTGCCGACGACGCATGGGTCGGCGAGACCCTGCCCCAAGTCGCTTTCACGGACACGCAGGGTCGTGCGCTGACGAGCACCGATTTGCTGGGGCGCCCATTCGTAATGGACTTCATTTTCACGTCCTGCGCCGGCCCGTGCCCGACGTTGTCCGACAACATGCGCGTGCTGCAGGGTGAAGTCCGCGATTTGGAAGTGCGCCTGGTTTCCGTGAGCGTCGATCCCGAGTTGGACAGTCCGGACGCCTTGAGCGAGTACGCCCGGCGCTTCTCGGCCGACCCCAAGCGGTGGTGGTTCTTGAGCGCCAGCGAAGTCAGCTTGCAAGCTCTGATGGGGGGCTTGCACCTGGCCCTCGAACGCGCTCAGGAGGGCGCGGCCTCGCCGGGTTTCGACATCTCCCATTCGACGCGCCTAGTCGTGTTCGACTCCAAGGGCCGTGTGCGCGGGTACTACGACGGCGAATCCAAGGAAGGCCGCCGGCAAGTCAAGTCGCGCCTGGAGTTCTTGGCCAAGCTCGATCCGTGAATTCTCCTCTTCCTGCGATCAACGCCGCCCTCAACGGGTGCGCCACAGTGCTGCTCGTGTGCGGGCTGCTGGCGATCAAGCGCAAGCGCGTAGAGGTCCACGTGCGTTTCATGCTGGCCGCGTTCGTGGTCAGCTCGGCCTTCTTGGCTTCTTATTTGTACTACCACTTCGCCGTGGCCAAGGGAGCGCCGACGAGCTACCACGGGCAAGGCGCGGCGCGCGCGGCCTATCTGACGTTGCTCATCTCGCATTCGCTGCTGGCCGTGGTCAATTTGCCCATGGTGCTGCGCACACTGTACTTGGCCTGGCGGCAACGTTGGGACGCGCATCGAAGGCTGGCGCGCTGGACCTTTCCCATCTGGTTGTACGTTTCGGCAACAGGGGTCCTGGTCTACTTGGTCCTGTACCACTGGAATCCGGATCCTGGTGTTCGGATACAATGACAGCCAGTGGCCTGCGCCCGATCACCAGAGTCATGTGGAATTTCCTCGGCCTGCTCGTCCTACCGCCCTGAGACTCCTGCAAGGAGGCGGTCGCCTCCGGTCATCGCGGGTTTGCCGCAGGGGTCAATACCAGCGTCATGTTCATGTTGGGCATGATCGCAGTGATCCTGGCCGGTTTCGGTTCCTTGGTGTGGTGGTCGTACCGCACGGAAGCTGCGCGCGCTCGGCGCGGGGAGGTCACTTCGACTCCGGGTGCCGAACGCTGGACCTCGAGCCGCGACGGCAAGCGCAGCGGCTAGCACGCGCTAGGATTCCAGCGCGCTGAAACCGCCTCGAGCTGCCGGCCGTCCAGGGATGGCATGCAGCGCGATTCCGCTTCGTTCGTAGTCGAGCGCCCTGTCCCTGCGTCCGAAGGCCGCACTCGTTCCAGTCGCCCGATTTTCCAATGGGCCATGGGCCTATGCATGGGAGGCGCATGCTGCGCAGCGGTCGGAGCGCTGGCGCACTGGAAATCGTCCCCGCCTGCAGGTGGCGCGGTCTTCTGGGCTTGCGACCGCGACGCCGGCCGACTGGTGGGCCTCGACCAAGATCTGTTTGAAACCACGAGCCTTCAGGCGCGCGCCCCGCTGTTCGTCGAAGCTTGTCGCGCGGGTGGCGTGTGGTTCAGCGACGCCATCGAAGCGACGCCGCTTTCCGTCCAGCGCTTGCAGCGCCTGTCGGCGCAGGGTGAGGTCGTATTCGGCGTGGATGTGGGGCCGCTGCTGGACCTAGCCACGATCGACGGTGGGGACGCCGTGGCAATCGAGCTTGCGCCTTGGGGCGCTGCGCGTGTGCTGCAAGTGACGCAAGCCGGGGAGTTCCTCGACCTCTTCAGCCATCCTCAGGCCGTGTGTGTAGCGGGCAAGGGCGCACGCATCGCACTCGGCACCAGCGACGGCAGCCTGGTGCTGCTCGAGGCCGGCGTCAGGGGCCAATCCGCCTTGTCGGAAGTCGCGCTCCAAGGATCACTGGTCGACATCGCTCCATCCGACGACGGGTGGTGGGTTTTGGACGCCAGCGGCGGCGTGTCCGGGTCGAGGCTGCTGCGACTGGACGAGCGCCTGCAGACGCTTTGGCAGGTGTTCACGTCGACGGCGGCCCTGAGCCTGGTCTGCGACCGTGCACGGGAGCGTGTCTGGTTGGCGGACACGAGCCAATCCTCGCTCAGGCGATTCGGGCCTTCGGGACTGCTCGAACTGGCGCTCGTCGAACTCCCGGCCAGCGGCCTGGACCGCGGCAGTGCCTTGCGCGATGGCGGCGTCTTGCTGGTTGCCCCTGGCGCCTTGCTGCGCTTCAACGCGGACGGCCAGTCCGTCCCTGGGCAAGGCGGCTTCGACTTCTTGGTCGATGTCGCTGGTCCCTATCCCTGACCAAGCCGCCGCGTCGCTCTAGCGTTCGACGGCACCAGGCAACTTGATGTCGTACTTGCGCATGCGTCGCCACAGGGTCGTGCGACTCACGCCCAATTCCCTCGCGGCCTGATCGAGCCGCCTGGGATAGCGCTGGACGACACGCAAGACCACCTGGTATTCGCGATCGTTGAGGTGATCGGCGATGCTGGCGGCCATGTCTTGGCCTGCGACTTGGAGTTGGCGCAGGCTCTTGCGCAGAACTTCCGGCGCAATCAGTCCTGTCTGAGAAAGCGACCCGGCGTGCTGCAAGGCCGCCTGGAGTTGGCGAACGTTGCCTGGAAACTCCGCCTGTTCGAGCAGAGCCATGGCTTCGGGGGCCAAGACCAAACGCACACCGTTGTGCACTTCGTACCCGTCGATCATCAGCGCGACCAATTCCGGTAGGTCTTCGCGCCGAGCGGAGAGGGGCGGTACCGGGATGGTCGTCCATTGGCGCAAGACGGCGGCTTCGGCCGGCAAGCGTCCGTTGGCGATCAAGCTGTCGAGGGGCGCGCTCAGGCTGATCAACAATCGCGCGCGCAGCGGGATTTCCACCGATTCGCTGTCACGCTGAAACGATTCCTTGGCCAGCACCTCGAAAATCCGCTTTTGCACCGCGGGAGCCAGCGCTTCGAACTGCGCCAGATGCAACGTGCCGCCGGCCATGCGTTCCAGGTAACCGCGACGCATGCGGTTGGCCGTTTGGCGCGATCCAAACAACGTTTGCTCGATCGTGCCGGGAGCCTGCAAGGCGCAGTCGAGTGACTGAAAGGCCTCGCCACGCCGCTTGCTGCCGCTCCAAATGACTTTTGCCAAGAAGCTCCTGCCCGAGCCGGATTCGCCGCACAAGAGCAGCGGGCGGTCATCGTCGGCCAAGCGGTGAATGGCTGCGACCACCGCCAGCATGCGCGGCGAGCGTGCCACGACTTGCTGCGGGTCGTATTTGGCGCGCAGCTCGCCGTGGAGCGCGTGCAACTTGGCTTCCAGCTTCCGCTTCTGCGCGATGCCGCGCAAACGCGCCACGATCTCCTTCGGATTGAGCGGCTTGGTCAAGTAGTCGACCGCGCCCAGCGCCATGGCGTCGATGGCTTCCGCGATGCTGCCGTAGCCGGTCATCAAGACCACGTCGACTCCGGGGTGGTTGCGGCGGACTTCGCCCAAGAAGGCCAATCCGTCGACGCCCTCCAGCCGTATGTCGCACAGGACTAGGTCAAAAGCCTCGCGCGCAAGTTCTTCCAGCCCTGCTTCGGCGTTGGCCCGCGTCGTTACGAGAAAGCCTTCGCGCGCGAGCGTCTGCTCGAGCACATCTAGAACGACCTGTTCGTCGTCCACTACCAGAATCCGTTCCTGCATGATCACAACCAAATTCGCCGACCTGGAGAGAGCTTCGGGCGGCGACGGGGGGGCGCTGCGATGCCAGACCGAACTCTGGTCGCTCGCTGCGGTTATTGGGAGCCAAATGCGATTTTCCAGTTTCGACACATGGTCGGCAAGGCTTTAACTCGATCCCTCGGGGCCTCGGCCGCATTCCCTGGATCGGCTACGTTCGAGAGCGATCCAGCACCAAAGCCGCCGCTAGCAGTGTCTTGGCGTCCCGAATAGTGCCCTGATCACCGCGCAGCACGGCTTCCGGTGTCATTTGCAGGATTTTGAACTCCTCGTACGCATCGGGAGATCTACGTAGTGGACCGGCTGATGACAAATCCGTCGCCAAGAAAAGGCTCATTTGCTCGCTGCAGAATCCGGGCGCTGGAAAGAATTCTCGCAGCAAGGTCCATGAGCCCGCTCGCAGTCCAGCCTCTTCCTCCAACTCCCGCATGGCGGCGGTGCGCGGGTCTTCACCGGGTTCGAGTCGACCCGCTGGCACTTCGATCAACCAATCTCCAGCCGCGTGCCGGTATTGGCGCACGAGTTGCAATCTTCCTTCGTGGTCCAGCGCGGCCACCGCCACCGCGCCGTGGTGGTCCACGATGGCTAGATCCTGCTCGAGGCCCGAGGGCAATTGCAGTCGTTCGCGCACAATCGAGAAAATGCGCCCTTGCCAGACGCATTCGCTGGAGAACACTTGGATGTCGCGGTGGCGTTTCATTGCCTTTGCTTGCGAGCCGCTCGGTTTCGAATCTTGGATGAGGCCGGCCTGTTGTCAGCCGGCACGGATCCTTGCGCTGACTCACGCTTGGAACGCCAGTCGGTCGGACGATTTTCTAGCCAAGTTGCAGGTCGTCGACATCCGTCTGGGAGCGGCTGCGTCGGCGCGGCGCCTCATCGACGACTTGGTTGGCCATGCGGTCCAGGCCGGCCATGAACGCCAGGGTCGAATTGGCGATGTCCTCGCGTGCATTCGTCAGTGCCAGTTGCGCGAAGTCCCGCAATCGCTTTTGAAGCTTGGGCAGATCCTTGAGGAGCTCCTGATCCGGGCGTGACTTGGATTCCACGCGGCGCCGCAACTCGAGCATCTTGGCTTCGAGGTCAGCAATCAGTTCTTGCTCGTTGCGGCGGCGATAGGAACGCTTGGTTGTCTGAGACATGTATAGTGGTGGCAGTTTGTTCTGCGCAGGTGAAGAACCATTGGGGAGTAGCAGCCGATCAAGCCGCGTACTCACGAGAAGTTCGAACCGAGGACGCCTGCGAGTACGGCACCCATGGGCTTTGAACGCATCGCGGCGAAAGAGCAGCTGGTTTTCTTGATCCCTAATCGCCTGCCAGTGGCAGAAGCCGGGAAATCCAGCGGAGCTACTCCGCTCGCCTATGTTTGAATCTAGCGCGCCCGCTCCAGATTGCAATCCAAGCTCGCGTTGGAGCGGCAGCCGTACTGCGATTTTCAGCCCGCTGGTTCGCGCGCGTCCGATTCGTCCCCAGAGTCCATCCAGC
>JAKFYL010000454.1 GCA_021730845.1 Planctomycetota bacterium
GGGCTGGATCCCGGCCATCCCATCGCGCAGCGCAACCTGGCGCTCATGGAACTGCGCTCGCAGGCCGGTCCCAAGGCCGTCCTGCGCCTGCAGGAATTGCTGCAAGCTGGACGGATTGCGCCCAAGGAAATCGAGAGTTGGGCGGTCGAGCGCGTGTGCGAACTGGATTTGGTTTCGGCCTTGGACTTGCTACCGCTGGTCGCGCCCAAAGCCAACATCCCGTCCACTCCGAGCACCCAGCAAGTGTTCGATTTGGGTTCTAGCCTGGAGAAGGACCATCCGGCGCTAGGCGAAGCGCTGCAGGGCTGGTCGCACGCGGTTTGGGGCGCGCAGCAGGCGCAAGAGTCCAGGGCCCATGAAGCCGTGCGCAGTTACCGCCAGGCCGTGCGCCTGTTGCAGCGCGGCACGAGGCCCGCTGCCGGGGACGGCAAACGCCTGGCGCCGCTCCTGCGAGTGGAATTCGCGGCAG
This sequence comes from Planctomycetota bacterium, assembly GCA_021730845.1. Lineage (GTDB taxonomy): Bacteria > Planctomycetota > UBA1135 > UBA1135 > JAKFYL01. The sequence continues at coordinate 470 of JAKFYL010000454.1, forward strand.
CGCTGGAGCTCGCCGGCCAAACCGCGGAAGCGCGCGCCGAACTGGACCACTTGTCCATTTCGGCCTCGGAACTCGTGCGCGTCCCGACCTGGGCCGGCGAAACGCTCAAAGACTTGGGGCTACTAGACCGACTTTCGGAACCCAGCGCGCCCTAGAAAACTCAAATCCGCCAAGCGCCGCATCCAGCCGGCGCACGATCACTTGGCTTGCAGCACGCGGACCACGGGGCCCAGGCGCTGGGCTGACCACAAACGCTTCCAGGTTTCCAGCGGCCCTTCCCCCAGGTCGTCGTAGCTCATGGCGGCCGGCCTGCGCCTGGCATCGAGGAGCGAGGGAAGTTCCAACGCGTACTCGGACCCGGCCGCCAGTTCGCCGCTGAGTAGATGGGAGCCTGGCCCGGCCACCGTGTCTATGCTGCCCCATAACACAAGCCAATTCGGCCGCGTGCCCAGCGCCACCCACTGCTCGAGTTGCAACGGCCCCTGCAAAGCTAGCCTGGGAATGAGTCGCACGCGGCGTCCGGCGCGCAGCGACGGCTCGGGCTTGTGCTGCGCTAGGTAGCGCAGCCAAAACAACGCCTCGCGCATTTTGAACTCTTGGTCCATGCGCTCGACGTCGGCCGCGTCGTAGCGCAGCCCAAGTTCCGCTGCCGGCACGAATGCGATCACCTGGTCGGGAGGAATCGTGCGTTCGATCCACTCGGCCGCGACGTCGAGCGTGCTTTGTTGCGTGCGCAGCCAGGCAAAGCGCGCGCTGGCACTGGCGGAAACGCCCAGGGTCAAGAGCGCAACCAAGGTGGACAAAACCCGCGCTCCGGCCATTTCCGTGCGCATCCAGCGCGCCAGCAGCCACGCTGCGAGCAGCGCCGCCAGCGGCACCAAGGGCACGAAAAAGCGCGGATACCCCATGTGAAACGTGGCAAAGGTAAGGCCCAGCGGTAGGAACGCGCTGCCGACTACCAAGGCGCGGGCCGAGGGTGCCAGCGCGGCGGGGCGCGCCGCGAAGGCGTCGATCCAGCGCTTGAGCAGCAACAGACAGGCCACGCTGCACAGCAAGGAAAGCAGCGGGTCCGCGGCATAGAACCAACGCACCATGTTGATCACGTTCGAGCCATCGAACTGCAGCTTGACTTCCAGGTGCGCCGTGCCCGATTCCCACGGCGCCTTGGGCCAGGCGAGCTTGACCGCCAATGCGACGCTCGCTGCGAGCGCGAGCACCTGCGCCACGCCTCGCCGGCCTCCGCGGCGCAGCAGCTGCACGACGGGCAGGACGCCGCAGGCCAACAGCGCGCTTTGCAAGATCAGCACGCCGGCCAGACAGGCAGCGATATGGATCGCTGCATCGAGCCAACGGCCGCGTTCCAATACGCGCAAGCCGCTCCATGCGCACGCGGCACAAGTCGTGGCCAAGAGCGCATGCGGCCGCCCTTGCACCGAGTACTGGGTCAAGAACAAGCTCGTGGCGCAGAGCAGCCCCGCGAAGAACGCCCAACGAACGCCCACGAAGCGCCGCGCCATCAAGTACGTGAACGAAGCCGCGCCGGCGGAAGCCAGCGCGGCAATCACGCGCGGATAGAAGGCCGGCGCCGCGGCTTCCATCAAGTGCTCGTTCCACGTTTGGGGCGCTCCCGTGGTGCACAGCTGGCGCAGGGCGTGGGCCAAGTAGGGCACCACGTTGGGATAGGCCGTCGCGTGTTCGCCCGCGGGTGCGATGCCGGCGGCTAGGTCCTTGGCCAGCACGGCCCAGACCGCATCCGGTTCCAGATCCAGCGGCAGGAGGAACCCCAGCCCGGGCCAACGCAAGCCCAAGGCCAGTGCGTACAGCACAAGCGCGCCCGTGGAAGCCAAGGCCACTTTCGATTGCAAGCCGGTGACGGCAAGTGTTTGCCGTGCAAGGGAGCCATTGTAGACCACGCGCCTTCCACCCCATGCTCCGGGTCGATTAGACCTGGTTTGTATCGAGGTTCGTTGGGGCGGCCGGGCGCCACGCAGGGGCGCGCGCTGCCGCCCAGCGGCGCCGATTCCCATTACGGACTTTTCACGAAGCTTGCCGCCTGGGCCGGCCGTCCGGGGTGCTACATATCATCAACGGCCCGATTTCCGGTCGAAGGCCGGATCGAGTGAAGCGTCCCCCCCCTTGCAGTCGAGTAGACCTGCCATGCACTCCACGCCGATAATGAATCAACGTTCCAGCGAAACACCTGCAAGAGAACCGAACATGCCGCACTCGATCTTGATCGTCGAAGATGAAACCGATCTCGCCAACGGCGTGCGCGACGCACTGCAACATGCCGGCTTCGCCGCCGACGTGACCTACGACGGCCGCTCCGGCTTGGCGCAAGCGCTGTCGGGCAAGTTCGAGTTGATCGTGCTGGACCTGATGCTGCCCGGAATGAACGGTTTGGACCTGTTGCGCGAACTGCGCAAGGCCCGGCAAGACATCCGAGTTTTGATCTTGACCGCCATGTCGGATGAGGAGCACTTGCTCGAGAGCTTTCAGGCCGGCGCCGACGACTACATGTCCAAGCCCTTTTCTCCGCGTCAGCTCGTGGCGCGGGTCGAAGCGCAATTCCGCCGCCATGCGGTCGAAGCGAACCAACGACCGTTTCTGGACCTGCCCAGCGGCATCAAGGTGGATTTGTCGCGCCTGGAAGTCCACCGCGACGGGCAAGTCATCGCGCTCACACCGCGCGAAGGCGACATCTTGGACTACTTGGTACGCAACCGCGACCGAGTGGTCACCCGGGAAGACTTGCTGCTCGACGTCTGGCACTACAAGAGCGCCAACGTGGAAACGCGCACCGTCGACATCCACATCGTCGGCTTGCGGCGCAAAGTCGAGCCCGACCCGGCCCGGCCCGGCCTGATTCAAACGGTTCGAGGCAAGGGATATCGTTGGTTCAGCTGAGAACCAAACGCGCGGCCTTCGGACTGTATGGCGTGTTGGTGGTATTGCCGACCGTCATCCTGGGTTGGCTTCAGGGCGCGCAGATCCTCGAAGAGAAACGCGCCGAACTCGAGGCCTTGCCGCGAGACACGCAGGGCGCGGCCTTGCGTTTTCGAGACGCGGTTTCCTCCGAAGTCGAGAAACTGATCGAGTCCGAGTACGCGCGTCCCTTCGAGCATTACGCGCGCTTCTACTATCCGCCCGCGGTGGGCGACGGGCCGCCGGCGCTTACGCCTTCTCCGCTGGTGAGCATCCTCCCACCCCTGGGTATCCAAGCCTGGTTCGTGTTCGACATGCGCGAGGGCGATGCCTCACAAGTCGAGCTGTTTTTCGGCGCGGACGCCCAGGAGCGCCAATTGGAGCGCCCGCAAATCGAGGCCGCCGCGGAGTTGTTCAAGAAGAACAACGCCAGTGACAGTTGGATCATGCGCGCCAGCCGACTGGATGCGCCGATTTCGCGCTTGCTGTCTTTGCGATCGATCGCCACCAGCCGGGCCACGGAAGAAGACCGCGAGTGCTTGGATGCGATTCCGGAAATCTTGGACGGCACCAAAATCGACGTGACCACCAGCGAATTCCACCTGCAGATCTTCCAGTATCCGCCCGGCGTACCGCGCGTGGTCGCGACCAGGCGCATGTTGATGCCCAACCAAACCTATCTCCAGGGCTGGCATCCGTGTCTGGATCGGCTCAAAAAGGGCATGGGCTTGGTGCAGGGCTTTTTCATCGACCCAGGCTGGCTGTTCTCGAGTTTGCCCAGCGCCGCCGCTCGCAACGTGCTCGATGACACGCAACGCTTTCGCCAGGCGGACGTCGCCGACGCACCCGAGGGCACGGTGTCGTCGGAAGTGCGCCTGCTCGAGCACTTGGACGTCGAGCCCTACAGCACCTCGGACCTTATTTTCGGGCGCTACCAGATCTCCGTGGACACGCGCGAAGTCGAAGCGCGTTTCCAGCAACGCGCCTGGCGCTTTTTGGGCGTGGCTGGCATGCTGACGGTTTCCTTGATGACCGGACTGGCGCTGCTCTTGCGCAGCGCTCGATCGGACCTGGAACAAGCGCATCGCATGGAGAATTTCGTGCACGCGGTGACGCACGAGTTGCGCACGCCGCTGTCTGCCATCCAACTCCACGGAGAAATGCTGCTGGACGGCTGGGCCACGGACGAGAACAAGCGCAAGGAGTACTACCGCCGCATCGTGCGGGAAACGGCTCGGCTCTCCACGTTGGTGGAGCGCGTGCTGCAAAAGGCGCGCTTGTCCAGCGGAGCAGCCAAGCCCTTTTCCGGCTCCTTGGCCGAAGAATTGCAACGCGCCTTTGCACCGGTCGTCGACAACAGCGAATTCGAAGGCCGCGACGTGCGACTGGTGATCGAGGACGATCTCCCGCCTGTGCAGCTAACCAGCGAAGCGGTGCAGTCGATCGTGACCAACTTGGTCGAGAACGCGCGCAAGTACGCCCCCGTCGATCCGGCCAAGCCCGGCTGGGAACCGATCGTGGTTTCCGCCAAGCGCACGGAAGGCGGAGTGCTGCTGGAGGTACTGGACCGCGGTCCCGGCATCCCGCCCGGGGAGGCCAAGCGCATTTTCGACGCCTTCTACCGCATCGGCAATGAGCGCACGCGCACCGCGCGCGGCACGGGCCTGGGCTTGCACCTGGTGCAGCTTTCCGCCGACTCCGTGGGCGGCAGCGTTTCCGTCAGCCCCCGCCCCGGTGGCGGCTCCGTGTTCCGCGTGAAGTTTCGAACCTCGTAGCTAGCCGCTCTCGGCTTCGCCCGGCTTGAGCAACGGGAAGGCCAGCGAGTACTTCTGCATGTAGTACTTGGGATTGAGAATCTTCTCGCGCGCCAAATCGAAACCGGACATGTGGGCCCGCGTGCGCAGCCAAGAAAGTTCGCTGGGCTTGATGCGGATCGTCGCCGGATCGCGTTTGCCGGCTAGGCGCACGAGCCACGCGGCGTCCGTGCCCGGCAGCGGTTCCGCGACTTGGCCGGCTTCCAGTTTCGTCACCGGTCCGCCCGTTTGGAGCTGCATGCGCAGGAACTTGGTGAGTGCGTCCGCTTGCTCGTCGGCAGCGCGAGCTTCTTCGCCCGGGTCATACCAGTCGCGGCGCAGCACGCTGGCGCCTTGGGCGCTGACCGCGGCTTGGAACTGCGCCTCGTCGGCTAGCAGTTTGCTCGCGCTCGCGGCGGCGGCCCCTTCTGCGTTCATGGGCATGGAGTCGCGGATGGCGCGCAGTTTGGCCGTAGCGAGTTCACGGGCCTTTTGTTCCTTCCACTTCTCGGCGACCGGGCCTTCGATGGCTTCGTAGGCTGGCGCGCCGGCCTGTTGCCGATCAACGACGCGCAAGAGCGCCAGGGCCTTGGATTCGACGATCGGCGCGACCGGCAAGCCACTGGGGCCGGCCTGCACCATGGCCGTCGCCAGGAACGGTCCGCGCAGGCCTGACGGCGCCTTGCCTTCGGCGTCCGGAGTCTTGGACATCCACTCCTCCATCGTGAGCGCCGCTTCCTCGGCCTCGACGGTCAATCCCAGGTCCTGCGCATCCTTGGCGAAGTCGAAGCTCTCGCCCGCCTTGGCGCGCGCGTCCAAGGCCGTCAGCCAGTCGCGCATGGCGGCCTGGATTTGCGCTTCGCGAACGCATTGGGCCTGCACTTCTTCGAAGGGCAAGTACAGCTTGGCGCGCTCGTCGGGTCCCTCTTCGAGCGGAACTTCGCGGGCGAAACGCACGTGCATCTGCGTGTCGTAGTACGTCTTGGCCAGCGCATCCAGATCGGTACCTTCCGGTCTGGGGTAGCGCTCGAGCAGCGCCGCGGGACTGGCATCGCCGGTCAAATCGACGCGCGCAATCTGGGCCTTGTACTTCTCGGAGAGCCAATGCGCCGAGAACAACTCACTCTTTTTCTCAGGGCCTAGGTCGGTGTACCAAGCCTTCAAAGCCTCCGCGCTAGGTAGCTCGGTCGCCGCCTGCGCCGCGAAATCGGCGAAGCTCGCTTGCACCGCCTCGAACGCGTACTCCTGATGGAATTCCTTCCACGCCGACTCGATGGCCTTGGGATTGGCGGCAGCAAAAGCAGAGCCAATGAAATCCTCATAGCGGTCGACGCGCATGATGCGCAGCACGATGCGCTCGAACTTGCGCGGTTCGACTTGACTGAATTGCAAGAACTGCGTGTACATGTCCTTGCTGCCAAAGCCTTGGAAGCGGCGCCCCCCGTCGCCCGCGATCAATGCCCCGGCGAGTTCTTTTTGCGAGACGTCGATGCCGCTGTCCAACGCCAGTTGCTCGGTGATGAGCAGGTAGGCCACGTTTTGATCGGTGACTTGATCGCGCCAATCCCGGCTGTTGCCCCGCGTCACGCGGAAGAAGTCCTCCAGACCGCGCTTCTCGTCGACGAATTCGGCGTAGGTCAGGCGTTGCTCGCCTTGGACCGGGTGCACCCAGCTCATGTAC
>JAKFYL010000266.1 GCA_021730845.1 Planctomycetota bacterium
CCCGGCCGCTTTCGTGAGTATGCTGGCGCGGCATGCAGAAGGACTAAGACCGCTTCCTACAGGGCTTCGCGCGGGATCGGCATGCGCCCGACGTAGCCGTCTTCCGCGGTGTGGTAATGCCAAATCGTGGCTTCGTCGCTGCGCCAGCACCACATCACGTCGCGACCTTCGAGTTTGCCCGGAAAATCGACCAGGGCGTAGATCGATTGCGCAGCTTGGACCGGCTTGCCGGGCGGGGCGCTCGAACCCCGGCCCTTGTAGCTGCAACCGATGCTGGCCAGCTCTTCATTGAGCTCGGCGAGCTTTTCCTCGAGGCTGCCCAGAAGGGGAGCTTGGCTGCCGGCGTTCTTGGAAGTCGCTAGCGCTTCTATGCGCTGCGAAACTTCCAGGATGTCGCTGACAATGCGCCGCACGAGCGGCAACGCGCTGCGGGCTTCGGAGAGCGTGAAGCTTTTCTTCACCACGCGGCCAGTCTACGCGCGCCGGCAGGAAAGGCTACTTTTTCGCGCCCTTGGCAGCGGCTTGCATGGGGTTGGCCGAAGGCACGTTGGTTTGCTGGGCTTGCAGGTGCGCGCGCCATCCGGTCAGCATGGTCGTGCGCGAGTCGGGGTTGATTCCGGCCGTAAAGCCCTTGGCCTCGGCAGCATCCAACGTATCGGACATCAGCTTGGCGGCTTCGGACTGCTGGCGCAGGTACGCAAGCACTTGCTCCATGTCGCGGCTCAGCTTGGCGTTCGCCGAATCCACCGGTTCGCTTTCCTCGCTCGCTCCGGCGACGCGCACGCGCAAGCGCTGTACTTCCGCCTTGAGGATGGTCATTTCTTGGTGCAACCGCTCTAGGCGCGCCAGCGGATCCGGCGGGGGGACCCCTTGGGCGCTGGCCTTGGAAAAGGACCAAAGAGGCAGCAGCGAAAGGCCGCCAAGTAGGAGAACCGGGATGGCGACGGCGGTGTGAATCTGGCGCATGCGCGTGGCTTTGGGTGCGGGGGTAAGGGGCTTTGAGACGCCGACGCCCTATCGTCGCGATCCCGGCGGGACCTCAAAGCGGGCGAGGGAGACATGTCCCAAGCTTAGGAGCGCTTGCCGGCTGGGGCCATGGGCCCACTAGGCCCTCCATTCGCGCCTAGGCCGCGCCGCCCGTAGGCTCCTTGGCCCCTCACGCTGCCCATGCCAGTCCAATCCGCCCCTGTCCAAGGTTCCTCCCCGGCCAACAAGGGCGCGCTCTTGTTCCTGTTCCTGACGGTCTTCATCGACCTGCTCGGGTTTGGAATCGTCATTCCGCTCTTGCCGGTCTACTCGCAAGCGTACGGCGCCAGCGAATGGCAGCTGGGGCTGCTCTTCGCGAGCTTCTCGGGCATGCAGTTTTTGTTCGCGCCCATGTGGGGGCGACTTTCCGATCGCATCGGCAGGCGACCGGTCCTGATCGGCGGTTTGATTGGCACCGCGCTGTCCTACGCCATGTTCGGGCTGGCGCATTCGCTGCCGATGTTGTTCGTGTCGCGGCTTCTGGCAGGTTTCTTCGGAGCCAACATCGCGACGGCCCAGGCCTGGATCGCCGACGTCACCTCGGCCGAGAATCGCGCCAAGGGCATGGGGCTGATCGGCGCGGCTTTCGGCTTGGGCTTCACCTTGGGACCATTGATCGGCGGCGAGTTGACGCGCGTGTCCTTGGAAGCGCCCGGGTTCTTCGCCTGTGGTTTGTCCTTGTGTGCTGCGCTGCTAGGTTTTCTGCGCCTGAAGGAAACCGTGCGCAAGGGCGCCGTGAAGAGCCCCATGTTCAGCGCAAGCCAAGTGCGTCAAGCCGCGCGCGAGCCGCGCCTTGGCACCTTGTACGTGTTGTATTTCCTGGCGATCTTCGCTTTCTCGGCTTTCGAAGCCATGTTCACGCGCTTTGGATTGGCGCGCTTCCCGGGCGTCTTTGGCGTACCGACGGCTATCGAAGACGCCACCTTGGATCAGATCTTGGCCTCGGCACCCATCGCTGGTCGCTACATGGCCGCCATCGGCGTGATGTCGGCTGTGATCCAAGGCGGCCTGATTCGCCGTTTGGTTCCGCGCTTTGGCGAAACCAAGCTGGCCGTCGCTGGACCTTTGATCTTGGGGCTGGGGTTGTTAGGCATCGGTGCCGGAGGCCTGGCCGCTTCCTGGACGCTGGTCATGTGCGCGTGCTTGGCTATGCCGATGGGATTTGGGCTCAACAACCCGGCGCTCAATGGTTTGATTTCTCGCGCTGCACCGGCGGCCGAACAGGGCTCGTTCCTGGGCCTCAACCAATCCCTTGCGAGCCTTGCTCGCGTCACTGGCCCCTTGGTGGCCGGCAGCGTTTTCTATCGGTTGGGGCCCTCGAGTCCGTTCTTCCTCGCGGCGGGAGTGTTGCTCGCGGCCGGCATGACTGCCTTGTGGTACCACCGGCGCTACGGCGCGAGTTTCGCACGCTCCGCGCCCAAGTGACCTATGCCCAATGACCCATGAAGGGGCGCCTCACGCCGCAGGTGTTCGAGCTGCACGGGCTGCCGGACGCAGGCGAGTGTTTGGCACGCCTGGCGCGGGGCGGCGTTTCGCGCGAGCACTTGGTTGCCTTGGACAGCGCCGCCGAAGAGCCGCGGCGTTTTTCCTGGATCGGTTTCGAACCCGGCGCGCTCTGCGACGGCGAAGTCGCCTTGGGAATCGACGGCGCGAGAAGCGCCATGTCGCGCTTGGAAATGACTCCCATCGCCGGTCTTCCAGGTCCGTTCCAAGGCGGATTCATGGGAGCGTTCGCCTACGACCTGGGCGTGCGCGGCGAAGCACCCGTCCAGGCGCTTCCCGAGCCCTTTGGTTTTCCCTTGGTCGTGGGCGGAATCTACGGCGACTTCCTGGTGCGCCGGGAAGTGGACGGCAAAGGCTGGCTGGTGCTCAGCGAAGGCTGGCCCGCCGAGCGCGCCAGCATCCGCGAGCGGCGCGCGCGCATCGCGCGCGCGCTGCAAACGCCAGCGCCGCCCCCTCGAATCGTGGCCGGCGCGGCACGGCGCGTGACCAGCCCGGCAGAGCACCAAGCGCGCATCGAACGCGCGCGCGAGTGGATCGCGCAAGGCGAGTTCTACCAGGCCAACTTGGCTCACCGGTTCGCGTGCCAGGCACACGGCGATCCGATCGACCTCTACCGCCAGTTGCGGCGCGCCAATCCGGCGCCGTACATGGGCTACCTCGAATGGACCGGACCCTTCGGGGCCCAGCAGGCGCTGTGCTCGTCCTCGCCGGAGTTGTTGCTGGAAGTGGACGGACAAGTGGCGCTCACGCGGCCCATCAAGGGCACGATCGCGCGCGAACAGGATCCGCTGGCCGATCGGCTCGCGCGCGAGCATCTGCTGGATAGCTCCAAGGACCGCGCGGAACTGGCCATGATCGTGGACTTGGAGCGCAACGACCTGGGGCGCCTGGCGCAGCCGGGCGGCGTGACGGTTGGGCCGTTTCCAACGCTGGCGACCTACGCCCACGTGCATCATCTGCTGGCGGATGTGCGCGCGCGCTTGCCGGTGGGCGTGAGCGCGCTGGACGTGCTCGCGGCCGTTTTTCCCGGAGGTTCCATCACCGGCGCTCCCAAGCTCCGCGCCATGCAAGCGATCGCGGAACTAGAAGGCCACGGGCGAGGTCTTTTTTGCGGCACGCTGGGGTTTGCAAGCAGGCCCGTGGGAAGGAGCGAGCAGGCGGCCTTCAACATCTTGATTCGCACCATGCTGTGGCACTCACAGGCGCGTGCGGCGCGCGTGTCGTTTCAAGTAGGCGGCGGCATCACGTGGTCCTCGGACGCGAGGCGTGAGGACGAAGAGACCTTGAGCAAGGCGCAAGGCCTGTTGCGCGCTCTGGACGCGGTCCAAAGCTCCGGCAACTGACCAGCGGCATGGCTCTTGCAATACACTTGCCTGTGCCCCTGGTTCCAAGGCGGGTTCCTACGCGGCTGGGCTGCTTGGCAGGCCGGTTCGCCGGGAAACCTGCCTGGGCTTGAGCAAAGGCCCTTGGGCCTTCAGAATCCACTCTGCGGCTGTCCGGCCCCCGGCGGCTCCTTACAAACACACATGATGAAACACATTGCCTCGTGCTCCTGGTTTACGCTCGCTGCCTTCCTGGGGCTGCCCAAGGTGTCCCCTGCATGGGCCACTGCTCACGTTCCCGGCAGCACGGCGGCTTGGGCCGGAGTTCAGGACCCGGCTCCGATCGCCGACAGCCGGCCCGAGGTCAAGGCCCTGCTGGAGCAACTCGACCAGCACGTGTCCAAGCGCGGCAAGGAAGACAGCCAAGCCAAGGGCGCGATCGACAAGCTGCTGCAAGAGTTCAAGAAGTCCGGGCCCAAGGACCGCGAGGCGATCGTCAAGAGTTTGGATCGCTGCTTCCAAGCCAAGCGCACGGACACCAGCGAAGGCGTGCCCGACAATGGCTTGTACGTAGCTGCGGCCGTGGCGCTGGGCGAGATGGCGCCCGAGAGCGTCAAGTCGCTCATGTCTTGGATCGGCAACAAGACTCACAAGAAGGACATCGCCCTGCAACGCATGTTGATCACGCGCCTAGGCAAGACGCGCGCCGAAGAAGGTCGCAAGCTGCTGCTCAAGTTGCTCGACGACCCCGATTCCAAGGTCATAGCCGCAGCCGGCGAGGCTTTGGGCGAGTTCGAAACCGCCGAGCAGAAAGTGCGCAAGGAAGTATTCGAAGAATTGATCAAGGTGCTCATGACCATCAAGAACGAATTCGACGCCGACAACAACGACACGATTGCTCGCGAGCGCTACGAGAACATTGCCGCGCCGATCATCACTTCGCTCAAACGGCTCGCCAAGCACGAAGAAAACGACCCGCAAAAGTGGCAGACCTGGTGGAACAAGAACAAGAAGGAAGATTGGGACTCCAAAGCAAAGTAAGCCCGGTCCAGCAGCTGCCAGGGCGCGCAGTTTGAGCGCAGCATGGGAAAACTGGGACCGCAGTCTGCGCCGGCGACGCTGGTTGGCACCGACCTTGCTCCTTGCGCCGCTGGTTCTTTTGGCGCTCCTCGTGCAGTGCAGCGGCTTCGTGCGGCCCAAGGGCCCCTCGACGCCGACTCCTGTGGTCGGCGATCCGGCGCAGGAACTCACGGGCCTCTCGGCCACGCTCGAGGCGGCCGATGGCTCCAAGCTGGTCTTGCGCCTGGGCCCGCTGCACGCCGATCCTAGGCGTCAAGCATTCGAGAGCCAGGCGTTGCAAGAACGCCTCGAGCTGGGCGAGGGGGAGCCGATGCGGTTGGTGCTGGCTTGGCAAGGCGCCAAGCGCGCCACAGCCACGCCGCGGCCGGCGCAGAATGCAGGCTCAGGCACTCGGCAGTACGCCGAACCGCTGCAGGACTTGCCGCTAGCGATCGGTCTGTCGGCCGTGCGGGTGGTCGACGAGCAAGGCGTGGCCCTTGTGAGTTTGGGTGGCAGCGCGACAGAATCCGCCGCCGGATCCGCCGCGCAAAGTCGATCTCCCCTGGAGGTGCTGCTGTCCCCGCCGAGTGGCTCTCTCGCGCAAGGGGAGTGTGTCGAGTGGCACTTGTGGGGCCGAGCGCCAGGCCCCGGCGCGCGCCTGGAAGGGCTCTTGCCGGATCCACAGCGAGAGCCGGAGGCGGCACTGGAGTTCGCCAACCAAACCGGCCTGCGCGGCCAAATTCTATTCGAGACTTCCAGTTGGCCGGCCAGCGAGTGGTTGCGGCCGCTGGCGCGGGTCGAGCGGAAGATTCCTGGCCCCACGGCGTCTGTGCCGGTCGCGCCCCAGACGCCCCAAGGCCCGATCGAGCGCGATCCATGAAGTGCCTGGAGACGAGCCTGGTGTGGTGTGCGCTCGTTGCGGCCACGCTGGGATGCACCAAGGAGTTCTTGCCCGAGCTCTCGCCGGAGCATGAGCCGGTTCGAGCGCCCGAGCCGGCGGTCATCCTGCCGCCTGCCGCGCCGCAAGCGCCGACACCAAGCGAGGCCATCGAACTGGCTCAGGCACGTGCCGAGATCGCCCGCCTGCAGGAGGAGTCCTGGTGCTTGCAGCAGGCGCTGCTGGAGCTGGGTCCCCGCCGGGAACAACAGTTAGTCATGCAACCAGCTGCCGAGGACCAACCGGCCGGGGACCAAGCCGCGCTGGCTAGCGCCAGCGAGCGCGTGCAGCAGCTCGAACGCGAATTGGCGCTGCTCGAAGAGCGGCGCGTGGAACGCGAACGAGAGTGGCTGCGCTTTACCAAGCTGCTCGACGATCGCTGGCCTAAGGAGGGCGGCCAGGCTTTCCAGGCCCAAGTGCCGGCCGAGCAGCTCGAACCGCCGGCGGAAAGCGAACCGGAATCCAAGGACACCGCGGCGGGCGCTGAGCCAGCCCAAACGGAACCAAGTCGCGCATCGCAGTTGCACAGCGCACTGCGCTCCTTGCTGTGGATCGAAGGTCTGCGCGGATTGGACCTGGTGGAATGCGGCGAGCTCCAGGGCGATGCCTTGGGGCCGGTGGTCTTTCGCACGTACGATGTCGGCGGCAGTTCCAGCGGCCTGCTGCAAGCTAGGCGTCTACGCCTTCAAGCCAGCCGCTCGGCGCGCAGCTTGACCATCGTGCTCGAAGAGGGCTTCGAGTCCAGCGGCGGTAGACGCGTGGATTTCCTGCCCCGCGGCGCCGATCCCACCAGCCCCGGCGAGCGGCGCATCGTGCTCCAAGGATTGGACCCCATGCCGTGGGTCGAATCGATGCCCGAGCTGTTCGGAACCGCGCCCCTAGAGCGCGTCGTCGACGACGGACGCTGGAACAAGGAAGTGATCCGTGCCGCGCTCAATCAGCTGTTGCTCCAAGATGGGCATGCCGGTTGGCTGCGTCTGGAGTCCCTGGAAGGCATTGCCTTGGGA
>JAKFYL010000119.1 GCA_021730845.1 Planctomycetota bacterium
GGTTTGGGTCTTTCCATCGTAAAAAATATGGCCCAGGCGCTCGGCGGAAGCGTGTCGCTGCGCAGCACGCCGGGCCGAGGCAGCACTTTTGGTGTGCAGGTGCCGCTGGAAGCCCCGGCAACTGCGCCCAACCAAACTCAAAACCGCGCGGGCGCGTAAGCAAGCCTGTGACCTTGTTGGCCAAGTTGGCTAGGATCGGGGCCGCGTGCCGGGCCAGATCCTCTAGGTTCGATAGCGCGCAATTCCCCGTGATCCCACACACTATCCATCCCATGAATGCGAAACGGATTGCAGTCGCGGCTTGCGTTTGCCTGAGCGGAGTCGCCGCCGGTAGCCCAGGCGATGCCTGGCTGACCTTGGACCGCGAACTCGAGTCGTTGGCCGCTGCGCAGAATGCCCCGGCCGAGAAGAAGAAAGGCCTGGAGTTCACTGCCTACCTGAAAACGAACTACTCCTCGTCGTCGGACATTGCCGTGGCCCCCAGTGGCAACGACTTGGGTGGATTCCAAGTCCAATCCCTGCGATTGAACATGGCCGGAGCGGTGGGCATCTACCAGTTCAAGGCCAGCATCGAAGGCACCAAGAACAACTTGCCCGACGACGTCAACGTCAAGGACGCATTCATGCGCGTCCCGGTGAGCGAGCACCTCAACCTGCAGCTGGGCAATTTCAAGTCGCCCTTTTTGTACACCGGTCTGGCCGCCGACGAGCGCTTGGTTTTCTACGAGCGCTCCTTGCTGGGAAGTTTGACCGCCGGGCGCGAGCCCGGTCTGATGGTCGACGGCAAGTACGAGCAAGTGGCGTGGTACGTCGCTGCCCAGAATGGCGGCGACACAGTCGGGGACGACTTGCTCCTAATCGCCAAGGTTCAGTACGCAGCGCTTGGCGACTTGCTCGGCAAGCAGGAAGGCGGGTTTGGCCCCGATTCCCCCACGCGGGTGACCCTTGGGGCGGCCTATCTGGACGACGGTTCCGCGGACGACGCCAAAGCCATGGCGCTCGAAGCCCAAGCGGCGTTCCAAAATGTATGGATCCAAGCCGAGCTCGTGGACCTGGACGAGGGCTTCTCCGCCGTCACCGTCGGCAACGCCGGCAAGTTTGGTCCCCTGGCCGATGGAACCCCTTTCGGGGTGGCGGCGGAGTACATGGCCACGCCCAAGTGGGGCTTTGCCCTGCGCTACGACGACACCGACAACGCCGTAGACACGAGCATTTTGGGCGCCGGCGTCAACTACTACGTCGACGGTCACCTGACCAAGTGGCAGCTCAACTACTCGACGGCTAGCTCCGACGATTCGGCGGCCGAGGTGGACAAGCTCACGCTGGGCTTCACGATTTTCCTGTAACCCCTCGCGTCGGGGCTCCGTTCCCCGGACCGGAGCGAAGCTGGCCCAGCGGGTCTGGGCCAGTTTCGTTTCCCAAAGGCAGTGGAACTGGCACGGCCAGGAGTCCACAATGCGGGCACAAGCCATCGACAGCTCATGTCCATCCATCTTCAAAACGATCTGGATCGCCTCAAGCGGGAACTGCTTCAGATGGGATCCTTGGTGGAAGAGGCCACCAACAAAGCCATCACTTCGATCGTCCAGCGCGACCCTGTCATGGCCCGCGAGGTGCTCGAGGGCGACGACGTCATCGACAGCAAGGAACTCCAAGTCGAAGACCAATGCCTCAAGGTCTTGGCGCTGCACCAGCCGGTCGCTAGCGATTTGCGCTTCCTGGTTGCCACGATCAAGGTCAACAACGACCTGGAGCGCATGGGTGACCTGGCCCAAAACATCGCGGAGCGCTCGCTGTATCTGTCGTCTCAGCCGCCGATCGACGTGCACATCGATTTTCAGCGCCTCTTGGACCGCGCCCGCGGCATGGTCAAGCAGAGCCTGGATTCGCTGGTCAACGAGGACTCGGACTTGGCTCGTCGCGTGTGCGAACAAGACAGCGAGGTCGACGAACTCAACCGACACATGTTCGTGGTGCTGGAAGACCTGATGCGCCGTGAGCCAGCCTCCGTGGAGCGCGCCGTGCAAACGCTGTCCGTGGCCCGGCACCTAGAGCGCATCGCTGACTTAGCCACGAATATCGCCGAAGACATCGTTTTCATGGTGGAAGGCGAGGTCATCCGCCACCGCCCTCGCCCGCGAACGGCTCGCCCGACTCCGGCGCGCTGACTAGCGGCGCGCGGACTAGCGTCGCGCTGACTAGCGGGGCGCGGACTGGAGCAACCCGCGCGCGCGCGCCGAATTCGGATCGAAGCGCAGCGCCAGTTCCCATTGCGCCCGCGCCCGATCTGCCTGGCCTTCTTGGGCCTGGGCGAGTCCCAAGTCGCACAGCAATTCCGCGTACCAGTCGTTCGCGTCGGCTTTGGATTTCCAGGGCGCCACGGGAAGCTGCGGATCGACCATGGCTGCGGCCGCAGCCCGCTGCAGCAAGGCAGCAGCGCGCGCTGAAGCGCCGGCGGCGAGTTCGATGCGGCCGACTTCGGCTAGGGCGAGGCTCCAGGCCGGATACTGAGCGTGCGCGCGGCCCCAAAGCGATGCGCGCGCAGCCTGGTCGCCTTGTGAAGCCAACAAGGCCGCTAGCTCCACGTATCCCTGCGCGTAGTCGGGGTGCTGCTCCAAAGCGCGCTCGAAGGGAGCCCTTGCCCCCGCCCGGTCGCCGCGCGCCAGCGCCAACTCGGACAGTGCACGCAAGGGGTCGGTGTAGGTGGGCACGACTTGAACCGCGCCTTGGAAGGCCTCCACGGCCAGCGACTCCTCGCCGCGCAAGCGATGCAGCACGCCCAGCCAGTGGCGCGCAGCTTCGTTGCCCACGTCCGGGTGGGCGCGCACGGAAGCCTTGGAATGCTCGATCGCTTGCTCGAAAAAGGACGGCCCCTTGCGCCACAGCGCCACCGAGAGCATGTGCTGGCCAAAGTAGTTTTCCGGCTCGACATCCACCACGCGCGTGTACAAGCTCTCGGAATCGCGCCATACAGCCGTCTGCGACCGGCTGGCATGGGCGAGCGGCAGCGCGAGCAAGAGACCGAGCGCAAATGCCGCGCGCGCGACCTGCGGCCTGGCTCTTGCGCCTAGGTAAGGAATCGCCGCACCGAGCAACAAGACCAAAGGAAAAGTCGCCAAGTAGCTGTAGCGATCGGCGACTTTTTGGGCACCGCTTTGCAAGAACCCCAGCACCGGCGAGACGATCAGCGCATAAGCAAGGAACGCTGCCAGGATCGCGGGCCACGCGCGGCGCAATCGGAATAGCGCAAACCCCGAAACGAGCACCATCGCCATGCAAGCGAGGTACACGGGCCTATTCCAGTCCAAGTTCCTTTCCAGACCGATCAGGGGCGAGAGCTGCGCGGGCCACAAGGTCTTTTGCACGTAGAAGCACAGGCCGTACGAAGCTTGGGCCAGGCGTTGCAAGAGGCCGTGCTCCGACCAAGGCAGGAGTGCACTCGCGCCGCCTTGGGCCCAGGCCGCCAGCGCCGCACTTGCCAGCGCCAGCGGCGCGAACCACAGCAGTTTTTCGAGCACCAGCGCGCGCCAGCCCAGCTTGTGCGGCCGTCCAAGCAACCAGTCCAAGACCAGCAAGACGGCGGGAATGGAAAGCCCCCAGGCTTTGGAAAGCAGCGACAAGGCAAACAACACGACCGCCAAGAATCTCCCCGCTCGCCAGTCCTTGGAAAGCCAGCCCATCCAGCAAACGAGGCTCGCGAACAAGAATAGTCCCGAGAGCACATCGCGACGCTCCGTGGCCCACACCACCGACTCCACCCGCAGGGGATGCAGGGCAAATAGCAGCGCCGCAATCAGCGCGCCCATGGCCAGGAAAGTCCGCGACGGATCAGACCGCGTGGCCCTCACCGCAGCCAAAATCTGCCACGCAAGCACGAAAGCCAGCACGGAGGTCGCCGCATGCAACACCAAGCTGGTGCGGTGGATTTGCTGCGCCGAGAGCTTTCCGGCCCACTGGACATCCAGGGCGATACTCAGCCACGTGAGCGGGTG
Source organism: Planctomycetota bacterium (assembly GCA_021730845.1). GTDB lineage: Bacteria > Planctomycetota > UBA1135 > UBA1135 > JAKFYL01. The sequence continues at coordinate 3,993 of JAKFYL010000119.1, forward strand.
ATAGTGCCCCACGTGGCTGGAGGAAAACATCCAGCGCAGGTTGTCCGCGGACAGTTCCAGGATGTACGGGTTGTTCTGGAAGTTGTAGTCGTCGTCCAATTCGACGAACCCGTGCTCCAGCGACGGCCAGAACGGCACCAGCGCGGCGCCAAACACCGCGGCGGCGAGCAGCAAGAACAGCCAGGGACCGGGAGGGCGACTTTCGGAGGGCAGGCGCATGGACCGTTCGCCATACTATGGGATCGCTAGCCTTTGCATCGCCCCCCACTCCCGACTCTTTTCTCAAGAAGGATTCCCCTGATGATTCCCCCGCGTGCTTTGGTGCTCGCCTCTTTCGCGGCCCTTTGGCCCCTGGCTCTCTTGGCGCCCGCCCCGCAAGACCGTGCGTCGATCGAGGTGACCAGCCAGCGTGCCGGTGGCAAAGTGCACATGCTCACCGGCCGCGGAGGCAATCTGGCCGCGCTGGGCGGACCCGAGGGGCTGGTGCTGGTCGACAGCCAGTTCGCGGACATGGCGCCCAAGATCCGCGCCGCGTGCGAGATGCTGCCGCGCGAAGAGCGCGGGAGCTTGCGCTTCTTGATCAACACGCATTTCCACGGAGACCACACCGGCGGCAACGCCGAACTCGCCCCCGCTGGCGCGATCATTGCCCACGACAAAGTGCGCGCGCGGCTGCAAACTGACCCCAAGGTCGTACCCGCCAGCTTGCCGGTGGTCACGTTCGACCAGAATCTGGGACTGTTCGTCAATGGCGAGGAGCTGCGCATCGAACACTGCCCCAAGGCGCATACCGACGGAGACAGCGTGGTCTACTTCCAGTCCTCCAAGGTCGTGCACCTGGGCGACTTATTCTTCCACGGCCGCTTTCCGTTCATCGATCTGAAGTCCGGCGGCAGCGTCAAAGGCGTGATCGAAAACGTCACGCGAGTTCTGGACCGCATCGACGACACCTGGGCCGTAATACCCGGCCACGGTCAGCTAGCCACCCGCAAGGACCTATCCAACTACCGCGACACGCTGAAGGATTGCCTAACGCTGGTCGAAAAGGCACGCGCCTCCGGACAAAGCTGGGCCGACTTCCAGGCTCAGCGCCCGCTGGCCCAGTACGAGGCCTGGAACTGGGAGTTCATCGACGAAGCCAAGTTCCTAGCCACCCTGGGCGCAGAAATCGGTTGGCAGCAGTAAACGGGAATAGCGAGCGCCGTCCTGGGCGGGCGTGATCGCGACGGAAAGTTGGCCCCCTGGGGCGTAGCAGCTGGCGCCCGAGATGGGCTCGGCCGCCCTACGATGCTCCAGGGTCGCCTGCTTGGATCTCCTTCCCTAGCGGCGGCCAAAGCCAAGTCGCGCTCGTCCACTTGACGGTTCGCCGAGTCTCAACGTCTACCGCAGCTACAGCCCCGATAGGCGCCGCCGGGCCGCCAAAGCCGCTGCCAGGTTGGCTATTGCCATCGATTCGCAGCAAGAAACAGTTGCTGCGATGCAACTACAAGCAGACCGCGCGGACTAACTGTCCACGGTAACCGCATAGACCTCCATCGTGGAGGCTAGTGGCCCGCACTCACCTTTATCCTTGGAGAAACAAAATGTCTCTTTCGAAATTCTCTTTGGGCCTCTGTGCCCTGCTGTTCAGTGTGTTCCTGGCGCCGCTCTCTTGGAGCAGTGCATCGAATTCGTCGGATCCGACCAACGCCAGCCTCCAACCCGTGCCTGCCGCAGTCGCCGCCGGGGTTCAGGTGAATACGACCCAACCTGATGGTGAACTCACGCTGGTGAATTCCGACGGGGACACGACGGAATTGACGGGCGTCAAGACGGACGATGCCGGTTACGTCACCCAGTTCACGGCGAACAACATCACCTACAAGTATGGGAATGGTACGTACAACCCCCATTGGTCCGAGATGCACCACTACAAGTTTAAGAGGTTGAGCCCTGGGCGGTATTCGTGGGAGAAGATAAGCGCGGGCGGCACGGTGCTGGACAGCGGGACGCTCGATACCTGAGCCAACGCCCCGACCAAACTCGCGTGAGGGCCTAAAGCCCAAGAGCGGGATGACCCTGGGTATCGAGGGCGAACGTGGCCCTCGATTCCCTTTTGCCTTGCGCACGCGGCCCACCGAGGAGCTCGAGCCCGCAGAGGTGCGAATGACGGTCGTCCGGATCGCGCCGACTGTGTGATCAGACGCCGCGAGTTTCCGGATTGACTCGCTTGCTCCCAGGGTAGCACAGCAAGAGCACTGACAAGCACGCCAGCGCCCCCCACATGGGCACCTCGAACAGTCGTTGGTAGTCCATCTCCCCGTCGCGCATCGCCCAACTGGCCACGCGATCGGCGAACTTGCTGCCGACGATGATGCCGATCCCCACGATCACTAGGTTGAACAGGCTTTGGGCGGAAGCGCGCACGTCTCCGGCCGTTTCCTCGTCGATGATCATGAACGCGAGGAAAATGTAGAAGGCGAAAACGGGTCCGTGCAGCGCCGTGCCCAACATCAAAGTTGCCAAGGGCGGCATTGGAATGTGTTCCACGTAGGCAAAAAGCGCCATGCGCAGCGCGTAGGCACACAGGCCCAGTGCCAGGATCGTCTTTTTCGGAACGCGCTTGAGAATGAAGGGCATCAGCGCCAGGAACACGATTTCAGCCATCTGGCCGATCGTGCTCAACCCTCCCCCCCCGACCCCAAAGACCTTGTTGATCTTCTCGGCCGCGCCGGATTGGAACTTGCCTAGGAAGCCGGCCGTGTGCACGAAATAGAACTGGTGCACGCAGCTCATCGGGATCGCGAGCAGGAAGAGGAGCACGAGCGGGCGCCGGGCGCAGTGGTGGAGCGCCTTGCCGATCGCGCTCTGGTTC